>WJJU01000140.1 GCA_014729595.1 Chitinivibrionales bacterium | reverse complement strand
GCGAGAGAAGCGCCCGTACAGCCCTGATGAAAATGGTTGAAAAGGGCCTGTTACGTAAAATTGGCGCTACCCGTGGGGCTGAGTATCGTCTTCGCTGACCAGGCACAATCTTGCGTGCTGGGTTGCCGGCCAGTGTCCCGCAGCAGTACGGCATAACGGGAGAATCGAAATAGTTACGCACCCCTTCGATATGGCGTTAATTCCCCGCGCTCGGCAGATCTGCCGGTAAGCGGGCGCCATGCCCTTTGGGGGGCATGAATACAAATTCGTTAGGTTGCGCTCCGCGTCCTGCTCCGCGCCTTTCAGGCCTCGCTAGCGCGAGTCGTCTCCGGCCATCCCTGGCCTCCGGCTCCTGTGGGGTCTTATATATATGGACTCACCCCTTCGCTGCAAGAGAAAATTTCAATGATGAGGAAAGCTCGGTGCTTTAATATATCCGGTTTTGTCTTCCTATTACTCTGCACTGTGCAGAACCCCAAGGAAGCAACCCTAATGTTATTTGCTGATTGATCCTTTTAAGGGGAAAGGACTCAATGGTCCGCTAAAACCCACAGGTTCTTCGATTACTCTTGCCGAGTTTCATCATCTCCCGTTTCAATTGCACCGCTTGGTATGAATTGGTGGCTACTTATGTTAACTAACTATCGATTCTGTCAACTACCGTCTTACGACAAATTCTGTGAACGACCGGCCGGCCCCGCTCTATGCTGCCTGTTTGTATGGTTCTCCCTTTCGCAGTATCGCCCAGGCGACCCGTACCATCTTATTGGCAAGCGCCACCGCAGCCTTGTTGGCACACCCTCGCGCCTTGAGACCTTGAATCCACTGGCTCTGCCGATCGGTGTGCCGGGCCGCATGCAGAATGACACTATGCGCTCCATGCACAAGCAGTGCGCGCAGGGGACGATTACCTCGTGTTGTTATCCCCAGTATTACCATCTTTCGACCCGTGGAATGCTGACGCGGGACCAGGCCAAGCCACGCCGCCGCATCGCGGCCGCAGCGGAACTGACTTCCGTTACCAATCGAGGCATACAATGCCGTGGCGGTCAAATAGCCGATGCCGCCAACCTCCAGCAAAACCCGACATCGCGGATGGCTCTCCGCAATAGCCTTGAGGTTGGCATCCGCCTTGGCAAGGCGCAGTTCGAAGTGGCGGAAATTCTCGTAGAACTCGGCGATCATCTCAACCGCCACCGCGCTGAGATGGTTGTCCTTGTTTTCAAGTATCGAGGGAAACTTACCGCGTATGTGGCTTACCCCTTTGGGAATGGCGATGCCATATTCGGCCAGCAGACCCCGTAGCTGGTTGGACTGGGCCGTGCGGCTCTTCACGATGCTCTGGCGGATTCGATGCAGGCCTTGAATGTCTTGCTGCTCGATCGACTTGATGGGCACGAAGCGCATACGGCCTCTACCGACGGCCTCGCAGATGGCATCCGCATCACGAGCATCGTTCTTGTTATTTTGTACATAAGGCATCACAAGGTGACTGGCCATTGAGGTGGACTGTGTGACCGAACTTCTCAAGCTCTCTGGCCCAGTAATGGGCGGAATCACACGCCTCCATACCAATCGTGCAAGGGCGAAGCTTGGCCATCTCTGTGAGAAAGTTTCTGCGGGCTACCTTCTTGCGCGGAACCGGCTTGTCCCGCTCGTTTACACCATGAAGCTGAAAAACGTTCTTGGAAATATCGATACCCATACGATTCACGGCGGAAACTTGATTGGTAAGTGTCATTTGGGCTCGCCCTCCGATAAATGGTGTTTGTTGTCTGCTACACCAAATAGATGTTTTTTTTTCTTTCACCTACAATCTACAACATTTCAGGCCCAAAATGGTTGGCTTTTTTGTTAAGAAGGAGATTCTTTAAGGTTACACTATCCTTTGCGTACGATTATAATCGCCGGAAGAAGTAGTGCGTTGCGATTGAACGGGCCGGGATAACTCAAAAATTAATGATTTACACCGATAAATGGTTCAATTTCATAGCAAAGTGAACTTTTTAATTTTTTTACTTGTTTTTATTTGCCACATAGGATATTTTCTCATGCGCATGAAGAGTTTATCAAGACAGAATGCGTAGTAAGTAATCAAGGCGTATTTTATTTGATTTCGGAACAAAAAGGTATGGAAAATCATAGCGAATGAGTTTAGATTAAGTAGCGTAGACAATATGTTTCGGCGCAAAGAGCTGCCATCCTCTTTGATTCACTAAGAAAACCATATAAATGCCCCCATTTGCCTTACATGGTTGGGTGTGTATGTGAGTATTTCTTATAGCAAATGCCGGTAGAATTCCTTATAAATAGGCAACAGGAAAAATAAAAATTATGACAAATATTCACCCCGATTATCGTACGCACATTCATTCTGCTCTTGCCGTATTTTTCTGTTATGTTTTTTTGGCTTTTCCAGAAAGCGACCTTATTGATTTTGAGTCATATATTGTTGGGTCTGCTTTAAAAGGGCAAGACAGTTGGCAGTTTCACAATTTGGTACAACTTGACCTTCCTGATGATTTTGTACCGACCAATATGGGTGACGGCGTAGTGTTGCGTTGTGCAACGCAAGGACTTACCGAATACTACCGCTCGGTACCTTCCCACAATGAACTCACGGAATTTCTTTGGCGTTGGCGCGCATTATCAACCGATGCCGCTCTTATGATTGGGCCTTCGGTGGTACCGCACAAGACCAACAACAATTACGGCTCTTATTTTTGCCGGGTGCAGATGGATGGGGGTAAATGGGGTATCAAAGGCAAGCACTGGGAAAGCCCATCAAGCAAAACCTGGCAGGCCGGACAGTGGTACTACTGTCGGATGTTGCTTGATATTCCCAACGGCACCTTCTCGGTCTACACCGACACCGACCCTTCACGCGGCTCCGAAACAGCTCAGGTAGTAAATGCCCCGTTAGCCCGTTCGGGCCCAATAGAGCATATCATGATAAAAGCCGACCAATCTGCCGGCACCATAGACATCGATGATATCTGGTGGGGATCGGCATTCACAAAGGTAGTAATAGAACCCGGCACCGATATCGACATGGAACAAATCATGAACCAAGCCATAGAAAACCAAACGAAACCATACAGAATTGTTTTCATGCCCGGTACCTATAAAGGCGAAATTAAAGTTCAAAATGAGCCGGTTGTGTTTGATGTGCGTTAACTTTAGCTCATAGTGATATAGAACACTTTGACTCTCGATAACAGAGTGTCTTGAAGGGCTTGAATTGATTTCAATGAGCGATTTGAGGATTTTATTACTCCGAGCAGGGTTGCAGTTAATTGATAGCGTGTGACCTGCCCTTTAGGTCAGGTTTTTCCTGCTTGGCCCCTTAACACAAATTGTGCTCGGAGTGGTAGAACATAGATACCATGCACCTAAAATGAATTGACATTTGCATTCCGAATCTTTGCGCCGGTTTGGACAGAGGGGGCGCTAAAGCGCCGTCTCGCCGAGCCGTTGCGCAGCAACATAGGCGGTCGAGACCGACCGGAGGGTAGCCCGGCGGAGAACCGGTGTTACGACGGTGTTGGAACAGGCGCCCGAAAAAACAATACTATTACCGAGGACAGCGATGAAAATGAAAACAAAAACCATCTCAAAAACAAAGGAACAAACCATGACTGAAAGCAGCATGCGATGGGTTATCATGCTCGGTGTGACAATGATTCTCTGTGGTGTTGCTGTGGCCGCCGATGGGAATCTGGTTGTACCGGGAAAAGTGACATCAACGACAAGTGAATTTGAGCAAATTTCCATAAATCACAGTGACCCTACCTATGGGGGAATGTTTGATACACAACAGGAATCTCGTTTTTTTCTCTATGATGGCGATCTCCGCATTTTGGGTACGGAAATGGGTGATGGCTGGTATGAGCCGATCGGGCAAGCACAAGCTTTGCTTCAAAGCGACAATCTATGCATTGAACTTATGCAGGATGCCCACCTAACCCAAGCACGTTACGGGGCAGGTAGTGCACTTTTAGAATGGAATAATGGGTATGGGGCTTCTAGGAAATTATCACTTGCCACAGGGAAGATCTCATTTTGGGAAAATGGTCAAGAAAAGCTTTCTTTGGAACCAAACGGTATAACCGCAAACTCTATCAGTTGTGAATCAATATCTATCAAGGACTGGGTACTTACACAAGCACCGGATTATGTCTTCGAACCAGACTACGAATTAAAAGATCTGGCTGAAGTCGAAGCGTTCGTTAAACAGGAAAAGCACCTTCCTGATGTACCCAGTGCCAAAGAGATACGAGAAAAGGGAGTCGATCTTGCACAGTTGAACATGGCGCTTCTTAAGCAAATCGAAGAACTTACTCTTCATACAATAGCTCAGCAGAAACAAATCGACGCTCTGAATAAAAAATTGCAACAAATGGCGGAGGAATAGCCCTGTGCGCACCGCGATAGATGTTTTTACCAATACAATCGGTTCAGCTTGGTGGTACCGACAAACGCTCGTGATCACTGTCTGCGCACTGGTTAGCCGTGCGGCCGAGCCGAATTATGTTAAAACAACCACCTATGCCTCTGGAAAGGATTGCAGCTACTGCCGCTCAAATGGTCCGGTTACAACGGTTACTCATACCGATGGACTTGGGCGGACACTACAGTCTCAGACCCTTGCCGAAGGGGTCAGTGAGGCTATGGTCACGGTTGAAGAATACGATGATGCGGGACGGCCATTCAAAAGATCTCGCCTTTTTGCCCATGCAAGCGATGGAAGCTATATCACCGATGGGATGGCGAAAGCCAACAGCGCCCTGGGGGACCCTGCTTATAGCAAAACCGATTACAGCGATGATCCACTCAGCCGGCCAATAAAAAGCGCTGCACCGGGAGCAAGTTTTATCGGGCACGAGGTCGAGATCTGGTATTTTGGTACGGTCACCAGTCCAAGCACTGGTCATACCTGGCTCACCGAGAAGGGCTTTGTAAAAGAGTCAAAACTCGGTGATTTGAGCAGCACTACGGATTTTGGACTTTCTTCACCCTCTCACTACCTCACGATCACCAAAGACCCCAATGGAGCCTACACACAAGAGATGGCCGATGCTTTCGGCAGAACCGTCGCTACCTGGGCCTCGCCGGCAGACGGTGAAGAGATCATTGCTGAATACGAATATGATCTTGCCGGTAACTTGCTCAAAGAGATCCCGCCTGGTGGTGAACTGGGGCCAACAACCTATGTATATAACACTCTTGGGCAACTGGTGCGTAAAAAGGGGCCCGATGCCGAAGGTGTGATCTATTCATATAATAAAGCTGGTCTTCTAGAAAATGTGTACAATGGGAAGCTTACTGAAGAAGCAAAACGATTGGCGGAACAGGAAGATTTACTTGGTGCATATGGCTGGTTAGTTTACCACTATGATAATCATAACCGGCAAGTGCTCACAGAAGTGAGATTTGAAAAACATCCTAGGGATGTAGAGCGCGTAGATGAGTACCACCGCAAAGTCCGCACTATCTATGATAATTCCCACGATGCTGAACCTTTCATAAAGAATTCTGCATTCACAGTTTCAAAACTAAACGCGCTCAGTAATACCCGAGGACGAATTGCTGTGCAGATTGCCTACGGTGAAGAGTGTGAGTGTCAGAATGAAGCTGACGAGGGTGAATGCACCCAAAAGGTGATAGAAGCATTCTCTTACGATAATAAAGGGCGCGTCGTTACTAAAATGGTATCAATCCCACGTCGTGATCTCCAGTGGTTTTTCTATACCTACGACTACGAGGGAAAGCTAGTCAGCCGAAATTACAAATATGAGTCTAACAAGGATATGATACTGACGATTTATAAATACGATGATTTCGGACGCCTGGAAGAAATCCACCAAGATGGAGTTACACGGGTTTCATATACATACAACAATCGGGGACAGTTGAGCGAGAAATCGTTCTACGAACCAGAAGAATTTGCCGGGCCGGCATACACTGTTGCGTACAAATATCATACCCAACGTGATTGGCTCACAGAAATTACCAGTACAGAGGACTTCACGGCAAAATTCAAAGAAAAGTTGTATTACGAAGATGCTCCCAAAGGGACGAATTGGGCTCGCTATGACGGCAATATCACCGCCACCCTTATGCAACAAAAAACCGCATCAGGTACGGAACAATGGCCATATCTCCATTACAAATATGATAATACGTCACGCCTAACTAATGTGACTCATGAACAGTACGGCAGCCATAGTATGCGTTTACGTTATGGGTCTACCTATGATTATAAAAAAGATGGACGTTTCGATATCAAACAAGACGGCACCGACCAATCCCACTGGGGCCAATACCGCTACTTGGATGATATCCGCGTCGACCAAAGCGGTAAACAGTCCAGCCGCCTTTCCGGGATCGATGGAGTTTACCCCGAAGGGACCTGGCTCTACGATGCCAACGGCAATATGACTGTCGATAAAGCCAAAAACATGGTAGTTACCTATGACTGGCGCGATCTGCCGGTGATGTTCTCGTTTTACGATAACATTGTTGGCGCAACATACTATGAAGTATTAGCCAATATCGAAAACAACACCATGACGCGCCTATCGCATGTTAAAATGCTTTATGATGCAGGTGGTAATCGGGTTATGAAACAGGCGTTTAAGAACTAATACACACGATTTTTAAACTGGTAACTGCTGAAAAGAAAGATTTACCATGGTAAATAGAAAAGATTGTCCAATTTTTTTAGCCCTTTTTTGTTGGGTGCTGACTGCTGTGGATGTTGCGGCGGAACCAAATGCCGGTTCGCTGATATTTACGCATAACTCCGGGGCAACGGCAGAGCTGACAAGTGCGGGGAATCTAAGTTGGTCTTATGATGCCACCCAAAAAAATGGTTCCACCATTACTCCGGTATCCGGTGACCTGGTATTTAAACAGACCTCAACAGCAAATCCCGAAAAATTGCGTCTGTCGGCACACGATCAGGTTATGGAGGTGCGCGAAGAATACCGTTCGCAGGATATGGGCTCCGCGGCGCTCACTAATTCGCTACTCTTTAAGCATAACGATAGCCCAAACGAACCACCCGCTTTTCTCACCGCCACCGACGGCTCAATGGATGGCGCCCTGTTTCATACGGGCGATCTCTATATTAATAATGAAGCAATACCGCTTTCTTCGGTAACCTATGTGGATGGTATCGGCGTGTTTGAAACCGATCATATCAATAGCCAAACCAGTTTTTACGCGAATTTGCCCGGCGGTGAAGGTAAGGTAGTCTACCCAGATAATTCAAACGGTTACTACCCTACCTACTACTACATCAAAGACCACCTCCCTACCTACTACTACATCAAAGACCACCTCGGTTCAACCCGCTGCGTTATCGATCATTTCGGCGATGTCGTAGAAGCCGTTTCATACTACGCCTATGGCCGGATGGATTACGAGGGACTTCAGGAGCCTACGGATAAAGAGGCGCGGGAGAAGTTTACCGGTAAGGAGTTTGATCAGGATGGCGGCGACTACTCCCACGCATACCTCGATCTCGACATCTGCATCCACGATCTACATGTCGATTCCTCAGACCAAAAGGCAATCATAATCCACTTTGCTGACGGCACCAGCCAAAGCTACTCCATCTACCGCAACCGCGACGAAGAGTGGTCACGACGCGATGATTCCTTGGTGTTCACGGAAGACCGCGTGATTACCCAAATGG
>WJJU01000139.1 GCA_014729595.1 Chitinivibrionales bacterium | reverse complement strand
CTCTGTATCGGCGTGCTTTCTTTGCATAAGCCTCGTCCTCACCCAGCCGACGCGAACAATCAGCCGCATAGTACATGGCGGCCTCACGCTCCGCCCCTTCGTGATACTTCATAATATACGTCTCATAGTACCGCAATGCGTACCGAAAATCGCCTTTCGTGTGATAAGCGGTCGCGAGCAAATAGACGGGATAATCCAGCTCGGGGGCTTCATTTATCCATTTTTCAAGCAATTTCACTTGGCGATCTACATTGCCCTCTCGGGTATAATGACGATATAATTTTTCGAACGCCTCATCCCTATGCAGCCCGTCGGTAGCGATTCTCAGATAACTCTTATACGCAACCGCACTCTTCTCGAACATTCCGCTATTGTTTGCCAATCGGCCCGTCAAAAGCCAAGCGACGGCGCGAAGAGTTCGAGGGGTTCGAACACTCGTCGCGAAAGCATAGAAATGCATCGCACTGTCCACTTCGCCCATCATTTCAAACGCCCGCCCCATGCCGATATACGCTCTGAAAGGAGGCTTGGGCGCAGCCACAAGAGGACGGAGTAGCTTGATCGATTCCCGCGGCCGCCCTAATTGCCTTAGAGCTTTAGCCTTTTGAATAGCCGTGTATTCAACAGTGCCGACCTCTTCGGTATGGTTTTCTTCTTCCCCAAAGAACTCGTCGGCGTCTATTGTATCCGCTTGCGTCGGCTCCCACCTGTTTGGGTTTGCGCCGCGGTTGCCGACACGGCGGACTGCTTTTGAGTCCGGCATCTCCGATGAAGAGTCTTTTTGGCCGGGATAACTTACCACGGGAAATCCATCGTATGAATAGGAGCGACTGTGCCCCGCCGAAACAGTATCCATTTCCGCGTTCTCGTGTATCGGTCGAAAAGCTACCGAGCCCTTGGTTACCACTATAGAGCTACCCGTCGAATCAACGCTTATCCGGAAAAATGTTCCCACAACATGGTACAAACCACCCGGTACCGCCACAAACAACTCCCGCCCACTTGATCGATCCCAATTGGCCTCGATTGTGCCGGCCGCAAGCGATGTCGTCACCGTATCGGGCTCGTATGCGGCAATCGACAAGTTAGTATTCATCATAATTTCAACCGATCCGGTACCAACAAGTTCCAATCGTGCGCTTTCCCCTTGACCGGTCCTTATTTTCAGCGGTGCGGCGGGTAGTCGTCCCGGTTTGGTGAGCGTCTCGCCGTTCACGGTCATACCGCCGTTAACATCGGCAATCATTAATAGGGAATCCGAAATAATTGCCTTTTCGTGTTGATCCACTGCTACCGGCGTTTGGATGGCGTTTTCGCTCGTATCAAACACAAAAAGGAGTGCCAGCGCAAGACAGGCGGCCAGGGCAAGCCCCGCCGCAATACGGACGGTAGTGCGACGCAAAACGAACCTGGAGGAGCGCCGCTCCGCGGTCTGCTCAATGTGCTCGAACAGCTCTTCTTTTTTAGATTCGGACAAGACCGTTTCATTGCGCACCGAAGGCATCAATAGGTAAACGTACCGGGCCTTGCACTGAGGACAACCGTCAAGATGATCAGCGAGTCGACCGTCCTCCGCATCGTCCGGAGCACCAAATGCGAAGCGTCTAATCTGCTCTTCACTCAGATGTGTCATACCGCATTCCTGTCGATCCGCTCACGCAGCATCTTCCGCACCTTCGCCAGCCTCATCTTAACGGTCGGCACGGAAATCCCCATGATCTCGGCGATATCTTTTTGATTTAATTGGTCCATAGTGTAAAGCCAGAATGTCTTTGCCCACCCGCTGTCGATTGTTGCCAACGCCTTTCGTACCGCTTCTTCGATCGCCGGTTTATGCTGTTCCGGATTACGCGCCAAATGCTTTTCGATCCTATGAGCAGGCTGGGCGTCCAGCGGGATAAGCTTGCTGTGCGCCGATTTCATTTGATCATAACATAGATTGGCCGTAATCCTATAGATCCAGGTACCGATCTCCGACTCTTTTCTGAATTGGCTCAAGCGATCGAACACCTTAATGAACACCTGTTGTGTCGCATCCTCGGCCGCTTCCGGGCTTTTGGTAATCCGAAGGCTTAATCCGTATACGCGATCCACATACTTCAAGTATAGTTGCCTTCGGGCTTCGCGATCCCCTTTCCGGCACAATTCCAGAAAATCACTCATCCGTTTGCTACCTTTACTATTAGACGAAGGGGCCCGACAAAAGGTATACACAACAGGCTCGCGGAAACGCGAACATATCGCATAGCGGCCATATTCCACCGGTTGACGGGCGCCGGGATGCGGGGTGACGCCTCATAAACTACAATATAGGAATCCAATGCGGCAATCACTCCGACAAAGGATCGAAACGACGACAGAAATGATTTTCCGGGATTCTGCGTCTGCGTCGACGAGTGTGCTCTGCAATTGCTTAAATACGTGTCGGATTTTTATACAACGATGAGGTGTAAGTTCTTTGCAATGTTAGGGGATATCCCAAGTAAGCACTAATCCCGCCGCAAGAGCGCCGGCGCCTAATCCTGCAAGCACATTGCGTATCGTCAAGACTTTGCGATAATCCCCGTAACGCCGATCAAACTCACTTCGTGT
Source organism: Chitinivibrionales bacterium (assembly GCA_014729595.1). GTDB lineage: Bacteria > Fibrobacterota > Chitinivibrionia > Chitinivibrionales > WJMI01 > WJJU01. The sequence continues at coordinate 5,649 of WJJU01000139.1, read as the reverse complement.
GCTTGCGGGATCTAGATAATGTTGATACAGGTCCTCTTGCACTCTATGCGCATACGCGGCGGCACCCAACGCAACAATGCCGGTGACGGTCAAAGCAATACGGGGGGCGCGAGATAAATCTCGAAGGTCGACGACCGCCAGGGTATCGGTTCCCGCCTGCATATCGACCGTGAATGTATGATTCAAAAAGCGACGCCCCCTTACTTCGACTTCATGTTCACCCGGCAAAACGAAAGCTTCGAACGGGATACTGCCGTACAACGCGCCGTCCAGATATACTTTGCTGTCTCTCACACCGTCGACTCGAAGTCTCGCCAGCGCCATCCGCATTAAGCCACCTGGAGCAAAAGCTCGCTGAATCGCAAGAACCGCCGCGGCAAAGTCCAAACCTCCTTTAGGAACGCTCGCTTTTCCGGAAACGACGTCATCGCGCCCCGCCAAATAGAGATTATACGAGAATTGCACTCCACCTGAATCATTTTCGGTTAACTCAGTTGAGCACACCGCGCTGTCGGGATGATGCGGCGTACTATCGGTTGGAACAACAACCCGAAATCGAGCGCTAAGCACGGTGTCGAGGGCGTTCTCAAACAGCTCTACAACGGGGCTGTCCAATACGGAGCGAATCGGCAAACGATAGAGCGTACTTGTCGCCATCGCTACGGAGGGGCACGTGACAACGGCTGCTATGAGTACGATAAAAGTCTTATGCACGGCATTTCCGTCCGAACGGCTGGATCAGTGAATTCGGGTTACCGGTTTGCCGTCCCAGGTCGGGACTTTACCGTTAGCGGGATCTTGTGAGGACCGGAAGGGCAAAATCAGCATCCTAAGCGAGTTTAATGCTTGGAAGCCCTTCTTCACACCGAAACGATTCCCTACATCCGCCGGGCCATTAGCTGCGGGTATATTACCATACGCGAGGCCGGCCATACCCAAATACAGACTAGGATCAGGGCACATATCAAGCGCCTATAAGCGAAAACACATCTAATCTACGTGCTGCAATAGTCGCAGAGTGATGTATGAGTTTAACCAGGACAACAATCGGCCTCAGCCAAGAGACCTACGACACTAAAAAATAGTAAAATCGAAATTCTCGTATCAGATTGGCCGCACCACCCTTCCATTCTCGATTATTGAAGTACCGTTTTTTAAAGTTTTCACAAATTAGGCTATACCTCCCGCCGGCACAACTCGTCTAAATGATCGACATAAGCATAAAACGGCATTGGGTACGGTCATGCGCATATTATATTTGGGGCGGGTGCGCAGCATGGCGCTATGTGAGATAGATCCTCTGCGCGTAGACGCACCATTACCAAAAAAAAGGAGGAGCTATGAAAAGGTTGATCCAACTTACCCTCGGCATCGCGGTGTTTTCTAATGTGGTTTTTTCACAAGTGGATACCGCCTATCCATACTCGCCCGATCAGAACTACTATGATTTGATCGCTTACCGACTGTCGCCGGACTTGGAAGCTCAATTTGACCCATCGGACGAAAAAATCTCCGAGTTCTGGCACCTATGGGATTCCACTGCGCATATAGAACGTGATTATATTGAGCTAAACGCAGAGTACAACGGCAATACATTAGGCAATGAAGGATCCACGGAGGGATTCTCTGGTGAGCACGACGCTAGAATGTGGGTTCGGGCGGCATGGAGCCCGAATGGTTTATATTTGTACCTAAAAGTCAACGATGATTACTTTGCGCAAGACGCGTTTACAAGGTGCGTAACTAAAGACGACGGCACGGAGGTATGCGACGACGAAATTACGAGGACATGGTACAACGACGCCGTTGATCTGTACTTCGACCCGCACCCAACCCAAGTGCTCTACAACGATGAGGAAAGATACTTCGACAGACCGGGGCGATATAGCACTACCAAGGATATGCTCCAGATACAATATCAATTTGGAGAAATGGATGTGGTACCCGAGACTTTCAGCTACAATAAAATGGTCTACAATGAAGTATTGAGCACCTACGAATTCAAGAGTGAACGCGATTTTACTTTCGAGCGCGCCGAACTTGAAGCAGACGGCCTAATAGCCGAGATATTATCGGCTCAAGAGGAAGAAGGGCTTTCGAGCACGGAACAGGTAATGGAATGGTTTTTCCCCTGGGAACAAGTAGGTTCCGGTGGCGGTGTATATTCTCCTAATGAAGGAACCCAATTTGCTTTTGCCTGCGGCTACAACGACTCCGATCCCGGCACAGACGGGTATGACCTTCTACGTTGGATTCGTGCCGGAGACCCGTTCAAGAGGACACAATTAAGCAAAGAAAGTAGTGAGCATGATCCAGTAGAAGCCTGGGGGGACATTGTGCTCGGCAGGTCAGTCCCGGTAATCAGACCTCTGAAGAGGAATGCGGGGCGCTCATTGCCGATTTCCCATGTCGAATATTTCACACCCGCCGGCAGACTGGTAGCGTCGATCCAGACCAACAACAAGGATGCCTTGCCCGAGAACGTAAAGATCAATGTTCCGGCCAATACCATACTCCTAAAGCGCCTCATCTCGCCTTCCGGCGAAAGCATTGTCGGCAAGCCGTTCGTATACACCGGCCATAGGCGGTAATTATGGTGCGTGGAGATACCACGCTTTCAATTCACGGCATCGTGCCGATAATGGAATGAATACCAAAAATGCTGGGCGGGTTTCCTAAGGATCCCGCCCCTTTCGCTATTTCCAACTAATCGTTTTTGGGCAGGCCCCCGACTTACTTTTAGACAAGTTTTCTCCAAGCTTTCCCGCCAATTGCCCACAGGCTCCCCAAATATCTCTCCCGCGACTCTTTCGAACCGTGACGGTCAACCCCCGCTCGAATAGTTTGTCGGCCATAGCACGTAACGCCTCATCGGAAGGTGCCTTTGATGCACCTTCACCGGCGGGGTTCATCGGTATGAGGTTAAGCTTGCAGGGCAACCCCTTCAGAAGTCGAATCAAAGACCCTACGGCTTCTTCACCGTCGTTCTCGCCACGCACAACCACATATTCAAATGTTACCGTGGTTCCAGTTTTGGCCGCATAGCGACGGGCGGCTGCGATGAGTTCCGCAATGGGGTATTGGCGGTTAATCGGCATAATTCGCTCACGCATCCGATCGTTGTAAGCATTGAGCGAAACGGCTAATCCTACATTCAACCGCTCTTCCGCAAAGCGATCGATTGAAGGAACAACACCCGCGGTGGAAACCGTGATGCGACGCCCCCCCAGATTAAAGCAGTCTTCATCCATGATAATATCCAGCGAAGAGCGAAATCGAGAGTAATTGCCAAGCGCTTCACCCATGCCCATGAAAACGACATTGGTAACAAGCTTATCCTCGTGATCCGCAAGATAATCATTAAGTGCAATAAGCTGCCCGAGAATCTCCGCCCGAGACAGGTTCCTCAAAAAACCCATTCGGCCGGTCTCGCAAAAGCTGCAACCAAGTCCACACCCCAGTTGGCTCGACAAACAAGCGGTCCTGCGTTTGCCGTCATAGAGCAGGACCGATTCGAAAGCAGTTCCATTATCTTGCTCCACCGTGAAGGCGAATTTTACCGCATCGCCGTCACTCGAGCTTAGTCGTGAAGCGATTTTAAGCTTGGCGATGTCGAAACGCTCCGCCAATACGGCCCGAAAGCGCTTGGGGACATTGCTCATAGCCTCGAAGCTTCCGACCCGCTTTTGGTAGACCCAACGCTTGAGTTGATGCAAGCGATAGTCGGGTTCTCCCATGGAACCAACCGCTTCACGGAGTTCAGTTAGGGAAAGATCTGTAATGTGCCGATAATTCAAACAATGCATAGTTTGCAATGTCGGACACTTGAAAGCGTCCGAAAAAAACGCAAAATGCCACCAGAGATCCCTGGTGGCATTTTGCGGACTTTCGTCCTTAGAATAAATGGTGCGGTTGGCCGGACTCGAACCGGCACGAGGTGAACCCCACTACCCCCTCAAAGTAGCGTGTCTACCAATTCCACCACAACCGCACATATAAATGAACTTAAACGGGTCCTCTGCTACTGCTATTCTCCGCCGCTTTCGCCGCCGCCTTGCGGCAGCATCGGCATTGCCCCCTCGCCCTCCGGCACATCTGATTGCCCTTCGGGCCGTCCAGCATCGGTCTCCGGAGTGGTTTCAACGCTACCGCTCTCCTGCCGCATCGGCAATGAACCTTCCAGCGCCGAAGCCGGTGAATATGACTGCTGGGTCTCCGCCCGCTTTTTGAGCGCCGATTCCGGTGCTTTGCCGCTACCGGACAAACCGAGCGATAGAACAATGCACAGTACCATATATAAAACGGCAAACATAGTCGTTCCACGAGTCAGAATATTGGCGGTATCTTGGGTACCCAAAAATGAATTAGCCCCGGAGAGGCCCCCACCAATAGCTCCGGATATCCCCCCTCCCTTGTCTGACTGAATTATGACAAGCAAGACGAGAGCAATACAAACAATCACAAAAAAGACTAAAGCGATACCAAATAGCATTTAACCCCTGCTTTCCGCCCTATGCGGGCTTCACAATTCCGGCAAAATCATCGGCTTTAAGTGCAGCACCTCCGATCAACCCCCCATCGACATCACTCTGCCCCAGGAGATCCTTCGCATTCCCCGGTTTCATGCTGCCACCGTACTGAATACGCATGGATTGTGCAAAATCGTCATCGTATATTTCCGCCAGGATTCGGCGAATGAACGCATGCGCTTCGTTTGCCTGCTCCGGGGTAGCATTTACGCCGGTACCAATGGCCCATACCGGCTCGTAGGCGATCGTACAGGTCAAAGCACCGTCGCGCTCAATGCCTTCGAATGCCCCACGAACTTGCGCTTCCACAATCGTTTCCATTTTTCCATCGTTGCGTTCATCGAGCGTTTCACCAACGCAAACGATTGGCTTAAGCCCCGCCCCAAGAGCAGCCTTGGTTTTCTTGTTCACCGTTTCGTTAGTTTCACCAAAATAAGTGCGCTGCTCCGAATGGCCAATGATCACATACTCAACACTCACGGCCTTTAACATCGCGCAGCTCACCTTGCCGGTGAATGCCCCCTTTTCAACCCAGTGCACATCCTGAGCGCCCAACTTGATATTCGAGCCCTTGATCGCCTCGCCGACAGCCACGAGGTTGGTATATGGCGGGCATACGGCAATATCAACATCAGTGCAATCACCAACCGCGGCCACCACTCCCTTCGCAAGCTCCACAGCCTCATCGATCGTGGTGTTCATCTTCCAATTGCCTGCAATAAATTTCTTTCGTGGCATCAGCACACCGTTCCCTTCTTAACTTGATTGGATCGCTAAATATACTAAATCGCCGCGCAATGCGCCACAGCGATGCGGAAGTGGAGCGGAATCATCCTCCGCTCCATTAAAACACCTCTATTTGTCCGTCAGAGCCGCGACACCCGGCAACTCTTTGCCCTCGAGAAACTCCAGAGAAGCTCCCCCACCGGTGGAGATGTGACTCATGCGGTCCTCAAGGCCCGCCTTGGCCACCGCGGATACTGAATCACCCCCCCCAATTATCGTCGTGGCCCCCTTGTCGGAGCATTCGGCAAGGACTCGAGCAATCGCATTTGTTCCCTCCGCGAATTTGGCAAATTCAAATACCCCCATAGGGCCATTCCATACGATTGTCTTGGCG
>WJJU01000002.1 GCA_014729595.1 Chitinivibrionales bacterium | reverse complement strand
GTTTCAGTCGCCGGCGGCGGGAAATCAGCACTACGCGGTGATCATAGTGATTCCGTACCCATTTTTGGCCTGCAACTATCTTGGATTATCATAAACGCACACCCCGAATCAATCACGGCAGGCCCCTCCCGGTGTTCCGTCTCACAATTGGCTGTAATTCATTGGCGGATAATCGCCCGTACTGTCGAGCCGTAAAAGAGGCGAATACGAGTCGTATGTACCGATTCCGCAATGAAAACGGCGTGATCGGCGACCACCGGGAAGGTGTCCCCAGTGATGGTAGGGGACACCAGGTTAACCCATGATTCGCTATTCCGCAAACGAGTTATCGAATCCGCCAATGATGAGTTCGAATTCATACTTTGGCGTCGACGCGGCATTTCGTCGTCCCGCCGAAATCGCACAACAGCGGGCATGCCCCTTGCGTAAGGTATGATGTTTTAAATGGATACGGCGCCTTCGGTAAGGTATCGAGGGCCGCGGCGACTTCGCAAGCCGCAATGAAGGCGCTCCTTTCCACTGCTCGGCGCCCGCGACGATCGGTCAATTACCGTTTACGGGGAGTGCGCAACGATAATGACAAAAACCGCGGAACAAGAGGTAGCTCTTAATAGTGAAACTTTGGACATGCTGCGGGAAATGTGCGAACGGAACCTTGCCCACCATGTTGCAAAGGGCGAAAAGCCGGTATTTGGTGAAGGCCCGTCGGATTCCAGGATAATGATTATCGGAGAGGCCCCGGGAGCGAAGGAAGCGAGAACCGGTCGCCCTTTTGTCGGGAATGCGGGCCGGCTTTTGACGACGCTCCTCGTCGAAATCGGACTTGAGCGCAATGAGGTCTATATCACCAACATTCTCAAGACACATCCACGCGGAAACCGCACGCCGAACCGTCGTATGATTCTCGAGCAACTTCCCTATCTGAAGCGACAAATACAGATGATTGCCCCGGGAATAATGGTCCTTTTGGGTGCGACGGCGCTTAAGGGCCTTATCGACCCCCATGCGCGAATCACCAGACTGCGTGGGACGTGGCTGCGTTTTGAGGGAATCCCGACTCTCGTGACCTATCACCCCGCCGCCGTATTCCATGATGATACAAAAAAAGAGCTACTTCGACAAGACTTTCAGGCGCTGCGAAAAGAACTCGATCGACGATGAATGACGCCGACCGATTACTCTACGTTACAATTCCCGCCACTCGATGCGCCCTGGTCATTCACCTCGCCGGCATATTGTTTGCATGTTGTGCGCGGACCGGCGGCTTCGTTTTCGGAATTTTTCGTAGCTACACGGGGCAAAACCATGTATACCGGTGACGACCGATTCCACGTACCCGAAGAAAAAAAACACACAAAAAGGATTCCGACTCCCGCCATCAACCTGAACCACCATGAAGGAGTTCCACCGTGAATAAAGATATTGCCAAACTCAAAGTGCTTGCTCGACGTGTCCGTCATCTTATCCTCGAAGCCAGCAGCAGTGCCGGCTCCGGCCACCCGACATCGGCGCTCTCAGCCACCGATCTGGCGATAGGGTTGCTGTTCGGCGGGACTTTCCGCTATGATACGGAGCGCCCCTCCCTACCCAACAACGATCGTTTCATCTTCTCAAAAGGACATGCATCGCCTCTGTTTTACGGCATGTGGGCCGCCGCGGGCAAATTAACCGAAGAGGACATGAAGACTTACCGCCGATTCGACAGTCCCCTTGAAGGGCACCCCACCGCCGCCTTCCGCTATGTCGACGCCGCCACGGGGTCGCTGGGCCAAGGGTTATCGATCGGTGTTGGGATGGCGCTAAGCGCCAAGTATCTCGAAGAACTTCCGTTCCGAACCTTTGTTCTTCTTGGTGACGGCGAAATGGCGGAGGGCTCACAGTGGGAAGCTATTCAGATTGCCGCACATTACAAGCTGGACAAGCTTATCGGTATACTTGACGTAAACCGACTGGGTCAGCGCGGCGAAACCATGTACGGCTACGACCTGGAAGCATACCGGTCACGGATCGACGCATTCGGATGGAACACGATAACGATCGACGGGCACTCGTTTCCCGAAATCCTGGACGCCTACCGCTCCGCCGCGGGCACTTCGGGGCGTCCGACTATGATTATTGCAAAGACGGTGAAAGGGAAAGGGGTGTCATTTCTCGAGGATCGCAACGGTTGGCACGGCAAGGCGCTTGATTCGGAGAAACTTCAAAAGGCATTCGAGGAGCTTGGCGACATCGACCGGAATGCCCGCGGTTCGATTACTCCTCCCGAAGATATTCGGCCGCGAGCGATTGCGGCATCGACCCCTTCGTCGGTCAATTACGAACCGGGCGAATCGATTCCCACCCGCGACGCCTTTGGAAGAGCACTCACCCGCATTTACCCACGTTTCCCGCAAATAGTTAGTCTCGACGGTGAAGTGAGCAACTCCACGCGATCGGCATATTTTGCCAAGGAATATCCTCATCGTTTTTTCGAGATGTATATAGCAGAACAGAACATGGTGGGAACGGCGCTGGGCATGTCTTGCCGCGGTATGATTCCTTTCGTATCGACTTTTGCCGCCTTCCTTACCCGTGCATTCGACCAAATTCGCATGGCCCGGCATTCCGACCCTAATATCAAGTTTGTAGGTTCACACGCCGGAGTGTCGATCGGGGCCGACGGTCCGTCGCAGATGGGGTTGGAAGACATTGCCATGTTTCGGGTCATTCCCAACAGTGTAGTTCTTTACCCATGCGACGCCGTCTCGACCGAGAAACTGGTTGAAGCTGCGGCGGCACACGAAGGAATCGCGTATCTGCGCACCACACGGAACGCCACGCCCGTGATATACGGCGGCAACGACGCTTTCCGTATCGGCGGCTCGAAAATCCTCAAGCAAAGCACAAACGATCGTATAACGGTGATCGGAGCCGGCGTGACTCTTCACGAGGCACTGGCCGCCTACGAGGACCTCCGTAGCGAAAACATCGTCGTTCGGGTCATAGATCTTTACAGCGTAAAGCCTCTCGACCGCGAGACGCTTCGTGAAGCCGCCCGAGTGACCGATGCTCTACTCACGGTGGAAGATCACTACCCGGAAGGCGGTATCGGTGAAGCGGTGGGCGAAGCGGTTGCGGATTGCCCGGCCCCCGTATTTACACTCGCCGTACGACAGAGACCTAAAAGCGGAAAACCGCGGGAACTGCTCAATTATGAGAGCATCTCACGCGAGGCCATTATCCGGAAGGTTAAGGCGATTGTTGAGCGGGGGAACCGCTAAGCGGTGAGTGGTGAGTAGTGAATGGTATCGAGTGGCGCGGTTGCGGTCGAAGGGGAGGCAATCGGCAATTCACAAATGGACCTAAACACGCCGATTTCACTCGCGTTCTGAAGCATAAGGAATTCGATCCCTTCGGGATCAAACTATTGTGTCCTTTGTGCGTTGTCTCCGCCGTTGCGCTATGGGGGTGTGTCGGCATCGCGTTGCGGCGCCAACTCGCTGTAATCTTTCGCGTGGCTCCTTACTCGGAACCAACGAGTCGAGGATAGAACTATCGAAAAACCATACTACTCTCTTCCCCCATGATTCGTGAGGCGGGACAAAAACGCAATATGGAACCAGGCTCAGAAAACCATCGTTTTTTGAAGCGAAAACAGTTACCTTCGGGAATATCAACAACGGAATAGAGACGCATGAAAAACAGAGCCGCAAGCGAGCCGTACACGTTTGTCGTTATGGGAGGGACCAGTGATCTTATGCGCCGAAAGATTCTTCCCGCCTTATCGATTCTTCGTGGTCGCGGCACATTGCACCCGGACACGATAATAGTCGGTACCGGCAGGCGCAGATTTGAAAACGGCGAATACCGGGAGTGGATACGGCATGCCGCCCTGGAGGCGCGAGCGAAGTCGAATGATTTTGACCAATGGTGTGAGCGATGCGTCCATTATCACTCTATCGGCGCCGGGTTGCCGGCGTACAAGGAACTTCACGATGCTCTCTTCGATCTCGAGCGTCGATATAAACACCCCGGGAATCGAGTCCTGTACCTTGCAACGCCCCCGGGAGCCTTCAAGCCTTCAATTTCAAACCTTGGCGAGGCGGGTTTGAACCACTGTTCCGGTTGGACCCGCTTGGTCGTTGAGAAACCGTTCGGTCACGACCTGACATCCGCCCGCGAACTCGATGCACTCATCCATCGGTGGTTCGATGAGCCCCAAGTTTACCGTATCGATCACTTTTTGGGTAAAACCACCGTACAAAATCTTCTCATCTTTAGATTCGCAAACTCCGTGTTCGAGTCACAATGGAACCGCAACTCTATAGATAATGTACAAATCACCGTTTCGGAGGCGGATGGTGTTGGAGGACGAGCCGGGTACTACGATCAGGCGGGCGCGCTGAGAGACATGGTTCAAAATCACCTGACCCAGCTCATGACTCTCGTTGCCATGGAGGCGCCCGTCCAGTTCGAAGCCAACGCGATTCGCGACGAAAAAGTCAAAGTGCTGCGCTCGATTCGTCCGATTACGGCCGACGGCGTCGTGTACGGACAGTATACGGGGGGCAACCTTGGCGGAACCGAGGTAAACGCTTACCGCGACGAAACCAATGTCGAACCCGATTCCCAAACGGAAACATTTGTCGCTCTCAAAGCTTTTGTAGACAATTGGCGCTGGCAGGGAGTACCTTTTTACCTGCGCACGGGAAAACGCTTACCCCAGAAACTCACCCAAATCGTTATATCATTCCGCCAACCGCCGGTCTGCTTTTTCCGTCGATTCGAGGATTGCACGATGCAACAGAATCAGCTCGTAATCCAACTACAACCCGATGAAGGCTTCGATTTACGGTTTGATGTCAAAGCACCTGAAACTCCTCTGTCGTTGAGGCGCCAATCTCTTCGTTTTCGGTACGAGGAAGCCTTCGGCGAGCTTCCTGAAGCATATAAAACACTACTGGTCGATATTGTTAATGGTGATCAGACGCTATTTGTGCGCACCGACGAAGTAGAACAGTCCTGGAAGCTCTACACACCCCTGTTGGAGAATAGAGGCGGTGTTGCGCCGTATCATCCGGGAACTTGGGGTCCCGTAAAGGCGGACCGCTTATTGGAAAGTGGGCGGGTGTGGCGCACGACGTAGTTTCCGCCAAGGGTCCTTGTTATTACTCCGGTCGCGTTGCCCGCCAACCGGCACGTATTCGTGTACCCGTGGATCTATCTTTTCTCCGGCGAGGTGAAGTCCCGCCGTGCGGAGCCCGATGACGACCGCGGATCGAACACCGTGTGGGTAAAGGTTGTCATTGAGCGTAGTCGGCGCAACAGTCAAAAAATATGCCCGTGAACATCGCCGACTGATTCGCACGGGTAAATTTCAATCCCTCGAACGCCGTGCGCCCATTCGGCCCGGCGGGTCGGCTTGGGTACCACACAACCAGAGAACCCTATGGCGGCAAGCTCCTTGAGTCGCACGGTCATGCTGTTGACCGGCCGAATTTCTCCGCCCAATCCCAACTCACCGACCACGGCCATGCCGCTTTTGAGTGGTTGATCGAGGAACGAGGATTGGATGGCGGCACAGACGGCCAGATCCACCGCCGGTTCCGCTATAGTCAACCCGCCCGTCACATTGAAGAAAACGTCATGCTCACCCAAAGCGACGCTCCCATACCGCTCGAGAACCGCTAAAAGTAATGACAACTTTTTGGGATTTACCCCCGAAGCCACACGCTGAGGAAGGCCGAAATGGGTTCGGTTCACCAATGCCTGAAATTCGACGACCAGTACCCGACTTCCCTCGAGTACCGGCGCCGCCGCGGTACCGGCCCGGGGCGTCTCGCGGTTATGAAGGAAAAAATCCGCCGAATCGTTGATCTCGTCGAGTCCACGATCCGACAT
>WJJU01000138.1 GCA_014729595.1 Chitinivibrionales bacterium | reverse complement strand
GGCGCTGAGGGGCCGTCGCCCCGGCCGTCTTCTCGCGACGTATGAAGAATATGGCCATACCGATGATGATCACCAGGGCCGGCATGATGAGAATGTTCGCCAGACGGATCATGTTTTTACCCGACGAACCTTCACCAAGGCGATCGCTCTCTATGGTGCGGTCCACAAGAGTACGTGACCTTATTGAAATAAGGTTTTCATCGAGTGAAAGCCAATCAACGACATTAAGTAGCCAAGCGATATTGCCTGGCGCCGCGTTTTGAGCCGAGAGGAAATCGGAATCACCCGCTACAACAAGGTGACGTCCCGTATTGGACTCGACAACCCGTCGGTTCGCATCTTCGGGTTTCAGCTCGGGCGTAGCAAGCGTATCGCTTTTTTCTTTTACGGGCGGTACACTTTGCCCGGCGAAATAACTGGTAAAATCCCCGCTGAGATTGGCCATGAGGGTGCTTTGCGCAAGCACATCCTGCTTGTCATTAACGATAGTGGCCCATTCTTGTTGGGGATTAAGATTAAAATGGCCGGATTGCACCCAACTATTTTCCGATGAATGCGCCATAACCTGAGCCACAACGGGTGCGGTCGTGTCGATTGCACCCGTCGAGTCCTTTTTGTCCACCAAAAGCGTCAACGGACTGACCCACGGCATGATCATCTCCCCTAAGCCGGATACCGCCGGATTCTCGTGGTTGAATCCTCTTTGACCCACGCGCACGAAATAAGGGTAGTCAACCGGAACGTTCATTTGGAACATGCCTACGCGTTGCGGAATCTGTACTTGGCCGCATGAAGCGTCAAGCACCAAACTGGGTTCGACCCGGACGCCATAGTGCTCCAAAAGCTGGAGTATCTGCGGGCTCTGCGGCGAGGCGGTTACGCCGCGTTCGAAAGAAACGTCAATCGCGTCGGCCAACACGATCAGATTTCCGCCTTTCATGAAATACTGATCGATTTCGAACAGGTCTCGTTTCGTGAAACTGCCGTCGGTCCCGCCCGGAACAATTAAGGTACGGATCGTCGAGTCGATCGGCGTCCCATTCGATATGTCCACCGTGACCACCTCATAGTTTTCGCCGAGTCGATCGAAAACCGGCTTGTATTTTTCTTCGGTTTGATCGGTGACATTCATTTGGCGCTGGATATTGGGCGGGATGTAGGGTAGTGTGTCGGTCTTGAGTACCCCTACTTTCGGAATCTCGTCCCGCCGTACTTTCATAACCGCCTGGGCGAGATTGTACTCAAGATTTTGCAGGTCTTGAACAAAAGGAAGTATCTCCTTTTTGTCTTCGTAAAGGACCGCGATACCCATGAAACTTTTAACGGCCTGGGCTTTGTCCTTTTCGATGCTCTGAAGGCGCACTTCGGGGATGCCCAGCGAGCGGATTTTGCTTTTCGCCTCGTCGCTTTCGGTGTCTTCCCACGTAACGCGCAGGTTTTTACCCGAATAAGCGCGGAATTCAGTCAGCATGTCCCGCACACTTGCTTCCAGGGGCTGCATTTGTGCAGGAAGGTTTTCGGAGAAATAAACCTTGATGTTAATAATGTCGTCAAGTTGCTTCAGCATCCTTTTTGTTGGTTTCGAGATGCTGTACTGCTTCGACTGGGTCAGGTCCAGACGGACAAACCATTTGTTGAGCAGGTAGTTCGCAGCCGCAACTAAGCCGAGAACCACGAGCACGAAGACAAAGGTCTGTGTCTTGTTGACTATGCTCTTTGATGCCATACTACTCCCACTTCCTGCTTTCGAGGGTTACTACGTTGAGAAACAGAAAGAATCCGATCACCGAGAGATAGTACACAATATCCCGGCTGTCGATAACGCCTCGTCCAATGCTCTCGAAATGGCTGCCAAGCCCGATGTACGTTAAAATGGGCACGAGCCATGAAGGCGCGACCATTGTAACGAACGGGTTGCCGACGATAAAGAGAGCGAATATTACTACTACGCCTAAAATAAACGCGACAATCTGGTTTTCGGTCAGTGATGAAATCCAGAGTCCGATCGCCAGATAGGCGGCACCCATGAGGAATGAGCCGATATAGCCGCCGATGATCGGGCCGGGGTCGGGATTGCCCAAAATCCACACGGTGACGGGGACCGTAATCGAAAGCAGGATCGCGACCGCGAGAAACGAAAAACAGGCAAGAAATTTGCCCACTACAACCTGAATGTCGCTTACCGGCCAGGTGAGAAGAAGTTCCAAGGTTTTAACTTTTCGTTCTTCCGCCCATGTTCGCATGGTTACGGCCGGTACGAAGAACAAGAAAATCCACGGCAGAAGCGAGAAATAACCTCTCATCTCGGCCTGGTTCATAATAAAAAAGCCCTGGAAAAAGAGCCAGTTGGTCACCACCAAGTACACGGTGATGAACACATAGGCTATTGGCGAGAGAAAATACGCCTTGAACTCTTTACGAAACAGCGTCGCTACGTTCTGCATGCCGTTAACCCCTTGTCAGTTGCGTGAATACGTCTTCGAGGCTTGCCGTCTCACGGCGCAGCTCAGCAAGGCTCCATCCGTTATTGACGGCGCACTGAAACAGCGCTTCGCCGATGTCGTCATTGTGCTCCGATACCACACGAGCCTCGACATAATCGCCCGCGTCGGCCTCGACGGTCGCGGTGGAAACCCCCGCTACGCTAGGCAGCTTGCCTTCGATCGCCGTTTTGTCGCCGCGCAGTCGCATAAAATACCGATTGCCGGAGGTTGAGCGGGACGTGAGTTCCTCCGCGGTGCCGGTGGCCACCGGTCTTCCATCATTGATAATAAGTATTCGACTACAAGTAGCCGATACCTCGGAGAGTATATGCGAGCAATAAATGACCGTCTTCTCCCGGCCCAGCTTCTTGATGAGCGATCGTATCTCGACGATTTGGTTCGGGTCAAGACCCGACATCGGTTCGTCGAGAATCAACAGCTCGGGGTCGTGAATCATCGCCTGGGCGAGACCGACACGCTGCCGATACCCTTTCGAAAGTTTTCCGATCTGCCGGTAGGCCATTTTGGTCAGCCCGCATACCTGAAACATCTCGTCGATTCGAGAATTCAACCGCGATCCACCGAGACCGCGAAGTTCTCCGACGAATTTCAGGTACTCCAGAACCAGCATGTCGTTGTAAAGTGGATTGTTTTCGGGCAAGTAGCCGAGCTTCTTGCGAATCTCGAGATCGTCGGCCGTGGTGTCGATCCCGGCTACTTCAATCTTGCCTTCGGTGGCGGGAATAAAACAAGTGACGATCCGCATCGTTGTTGTTTTACCCGCTCCGTTGGGTCCCAAAAACCCGAAAACTTCGCCGCGCTTTACCTGGAAGGTCAAATCCTTTACCGCCGTGAACCCACCAAACCGTTTGGTGAGGTCGCGAACATCAAGGATCACGGAATTTGTTTTGGAATTCATAGATCACCGCCGTTTGAATGCTTGGTGTGACATCATGACAAGCAGTGTTGTCGCCTGGACTAATCAGAAATCGATTCGGCGCGCGGCGGCGCCCGCCGCGACCTCATCGGTATGATAAAAAAATGTCCGTTCCCGTTCACAACACCGGTGTCGGCAAAGAATACGATCATCTTGCGCGACGGTTCGACCCGCCGATGACGGGCGCCGTACCGCGAGAGAACAGGATAAAAAAATGAATAATCGTCTGATATTGAGTCAACCATTTCGAAAAAGGATACGGTTCGGCAGTACCGGCCGAGTTAATAGGTGAACGACTGATTACGTACGAGTCGGGTATATATTATCCGTTGTATAAAAAAAAGAGTTCCCGCGCGGGAACTCCCGTTAGATCAACTATACAATAATATAGTGCATAGTACGCAGTGCCGAGATCGGGGAAAAAGTCCGACGGGTCGCCCCGCGTTTTAGGCAGGGGACCGTTTTGTTCGCGACACGATTAAAGAACTCGCTCGGCCGAATGGAAACAGTCAAGCCTTGTGGTCGAATCCTATTCCGTTTTTTTCTGCTCCTGGATCTCTATCCGTAGATCCTGGGCCATTTTTTTTATGCTCTGAAGGCTTTTGCGGGCACGAGTCCCGGCGGACTTGTTACCCCTCTCGAACTTTTCGTACTCGGACTTTAAGATCTCGACTTCATTGAGAAGCGATTCCAGACTCATGGCATCCTCCTTAGGTAATAAAGGTATTTTGATTGAAATCTCAAAATGGGATCAAAATGACTGCAAGAGAAAATAGCATCCCGCCGGTCTTGGACCTGCTTTGGTGAACGGAAGAAGTCCGGTGAAATGCTCGCGTATAAGATCGTAAACGAACGGTTCTCTCCGTCTCTTTTCCACGACCTTGACATCCCGGGGCAGTCCCAGATGGTCTCGTAAGTATGCAAGGGCCTCTTGAAACGTGCCAAGCGTATCGATCAAACCAACTTCGCGCGCCTGACGTCCGTTCAAGATGCGACCGTCGGCAATCGTACGCAATGAATCGATATCAACGGGACGAACGACGGCAACGTCGCCGAGGAACTGTTCGTGCGTATCGTCGAGAAGACCTTGCAAAAGTGCCCGCTCCTGAGCGGTGATCCGTCGATGTGGATTGGCGACATCCTTAAATTTGCCGGATTTGATAGTCTCCATCTCGATCCCCAG
The DNA here is from genome assembly GCA_014729595.1 of Chitinivibrionales bacterium. Lineage (GTDB taxonomy): Bacteria > Fibrobacterota > Chitinivibrionia > Chitinivibrionales > WJMI01 > WJJU01. The sequence continues at coordinate 1,611 of WJJU01000138.1, read as the reverse complement.
CTTGTCCATAAGCCCTTGAAATTTGGGAAACTGGAGAATAACACCGATACTACCGGTCAAAGTTCCCGGATTGGCGAAAATTTTGTGCGCCGGACTCGCTATGTAGTAGCCGCCCGAAGCCGCCACATTGCCCATGCTGACGACCAAGGGTTTGCCACCGTCGCGATATCGCTTTATTTCCGCATAGATTTCTTGCGAGGGGGCGACGGCGCCGCCCGGCGAATTAACCCGCACAATCACCCCGCGAACCGTCGGGTCGTCAAAGAATTCGCGAAGCCGACGGACGTGATCGTCTGAGCTGTATATGACATCGGCTATCTTGACAAGACCTATTCTTGGACCGGTCGGATGAATGGGAACCCGCAGTTGTCGGTTTTGCCCTACAAGCGCCAAAACAAACCCGAGAAAAATCGGGACAATCAATATAACCGCGATCGTAACTTTGCGCTGCGTGTTCACATTTCCTCCGCCAGAGCGATACGTATCGTATCGCCGGGCATTAGAACCGATTGTTTCCCCAAACCGTTGAGCCGGTACAAATCACTCATGGGTACGTTGAATAATCGTGATATGGTCCAGAGGTTGTCCCCTTTTTCAACATGATAATATACAACCCGCTTAGGTCGCGGCTTGTTTTCACCCACCATTTCTCGATTGGGAATAAGAATAATGTCGCCTGCATGCAGTATATGGTCCATGGCAATTTGGTTGGCTTCCAGTATTTGGGCAAGTTCTACCGAAAAGAGCCGAGCAAGAGAACTGAGGTTGTCGCCTTTTTTGATGCGATAGCGTATGCATCCCGAACACCCTTCTTTCTCATTATCGCTCTTCGCGCTTAACCTCCCCGACCGCCGATCTTCGCTATTTTGGTAATATATCAACATTTCTCCGGGATGAATGAGCGGATTGTGAGGATCCTTGCGGTTCCAGGCAATCAGCTTATCCAGCGGGGCGCCAAGCCGTCGTGAAATCGCATAGAGATTATCGCCCCGCCTGACCGTATACATGCGCCGGTCCCCCCCTTCGGGATCCGCCGCCCCCCGTGACGACGACTGCTTTGAGCTTTTGGAAGCGATCGAAGAAGATGTGCCCGCATCATCGGCGAAGAGTGTCAGAACCTGACCCTCGCGCAGTCGGCGGGCATGACGGATATCATTCCAACGACATATCTGTTCAACTGAAACTCCATGGGTTTCGGCCAAGTCCCACATTGTATCTCCACGCTTTACTCGATATCGAGTCGCCTTTTTATCGCTCCGCATGGCGGATTTTCCAGCGCTCCCGGCGGCCGTAGAAGCCGTAATTGTGCCGGGAGGATAATTTCGTCCGACGGGAATAGGGATAAGAAGATGCTTGCCCGCGACAATTCGGCTGGAGCGCAGCTCGTTTATCGATTTTATCGCCGGCACCGACAATTTGAACCGTCGAGCTATACCAATCAGATTGTCGCCGCGACGAATACGATAGCGGTACCATCGAACCTTGTCGTCGTCGGTCAGTGTTCCGCGAAAAGTAAGATAGTTTTCTCGTTTGCCTTTCGGCAGGTATAACGTTACTTTGCTTGCATTCGGCGGGGTGCAGAACCGGCGAATATGAGGGTTGAGCTTTTTG
>WJJU01000137.1 GCA_014729595.1 Chitinivibrionales bacterium | reverse complement strand
TTGTGCATCAGTGCATTTATAGTCTTTCCAAACATGCCTCGTATGATGCAGAAAGGGACACCATATCATTCTTCCTGTTCTCCTTGGATTCACTGCGAGACAATCCCGTAAAACCAAACTATAACGCACTCCGGCTCTTCTCCATGCTTGGGGATTCAGTGGTACGCATCGATGCACGAGGCGACAATGATACCGTCCACTGTATCGCCACAAAAGGCAAAGGGCGAGTGAACATTTTGACAACACTGTACGATACGAGTACCACACCATCGTTTGATCAGGAGGATACTCTCGTAGTTAAGATCTTCAATGTGCCTTTTTCTCAGTGCAGGGTATCGGCGTGGCGAATAGACGCCGACAATGCCAACCTCTTCTACTCGGAAAGCCCGGATGTGCGGAAGACTCATCTTGGCGACTACCTTGGCGACGATCTTGTGCTGGACACCGATGAACTCGGGTATCCGCTAACCTTGGATATGTATGGGACTATCTTGCTTCAGGTTGACTCCCTGCCGCCGCCACTTTCCCGCGTGTCCATAGAAAGCCTCCCTCCCGTGCTCAACGTCGATTTGGACAACACGATAGTTTGGTCGCGGGCCTATGATATCGAACACGGGATCACGGACTATCATGTAGTGATCTTCCGAAGTGAAGGAACTCCCATTGACACCATTTCGACGGGCGGTGACACTCTATGCACCATACCGGCTTCCACCTTCGATGAAGGCTCCAGCTATTTCATAACGGTGGTAGCTGAGAACGGGCTTGGGGAGCATTCGGAGCCGGATTCGACCAGGATTTTCGAAGCAGACCGTACGCCGCTCCCGCCTACCAATTTTCTCGTCGAACTGGTCTCCACCTCCCAGATCAATCTGAGTTGGTCCGACAATTCTTCCAACGAAGACGGTTTCCGGATCTACCGCAACACCGTGAACTCCAAGCCAACCGATCCGGTGCGCACCCAGACCGGCACAAGCTGGAACAACAGCGGGCTGAGCGCCGGGACCACCTACTTCTACTGGGTCGTGGCGTACAATAGCTGTGGGGAGAGTAGCGCGATCACGGTGAACCAGACGACTCAGAGCGATGGTGGCACGAGCTACCAGTACTACCGATTCACGGTATACGAGGACGGTTTGAATCCAAAGGTGGGAGAGATCGCCTATTACAATGGGAGTTCATGGGTCCAGAGTGGGACAGCCAGTGGTACCGCCAAAGGCATAGAGTCCAATGCGTTTGATGCCAATACGCTTTCAAAATGCGAGTTCAAGGATGGTCAGTACATAGATCTCAATCTCGGGTCCGGCAATGATTTTTCCGCTGACTCTATACGAGTGTATAACAAGGGCGGTACCGGGAGGAATATTGATTCCTGGAAGGTTGAAGGGTCCACTAGTGGATCAATTTTCGAAATCATCATCAACTCCTCCAGCCCGATCAATAGTTCCGCATCATGGCAGGCCTTTGAACTGTAGGGCTCGGCATGATTCGTAGCGACGCACCTGAAGGGGGTTTCCTGTAGGTCTGGGGCAAACCCATGATCCATCGGTTACGGCCACGGGTCTGCCCTTTTTCCGGCCCCAGGGATCGACCGCGTTGGAATCGAGCGGGCTGCCGGTCGCGGTAACGCTGGTGAGCGGTTCGAGCGGTACATCGAATGTGACCACGATCTGGGTTGTATCACCCAATGGCCCGGTCAATACAAACGGTTCATTCCGAAATATTGCAGCAGAATCGATTGATTCATCATTCAGAATCGTCTTCGTGCCTTCTTGGTCAAAAGAGATGAAGTCAACGAGACCCACATCCGCGCCAAACACATAGGTACCCGGCATCCCATGCGCGCCTGCATTCCACTCAAGCGAATTGATGGTCAAGGTTGTGCCGGTTGTATCGATATCCGCCTTTTTCTGTTGTTCGGTCGGAATCGGGTAGTAGGAATAGCGGTAATCATCCAATTTTCCACTGTCCTGCGCTGTGGGCTCACGTACTATATAATAGAAAGCCGGCCGCATCACCTGCTTAAGAATGGTATCGCTGACACAATCGATATGACCCTTACAGGTGTCCCTGACGATGGTACGAATAGAGCCCACGAAATTCTTGATGGTCCCCGAAAACCGTACAGTCGATTCGTTAACCACTTCTGCACGCAATCGTGAACGAGGGGGTGTAAGTCCGGCGACCATATAGTTGCTACGACCACCCTATGCGCCTATGGAGACACGGAAAGGGGATACCCTGCAACGGATTAGGGCGAAACCTGAGGATGTTGCACCGAGTTTCTACTCTACTGACGGAGGAACCCGATATGAGATCGATAGGGAAAATGAGACTACTCTTTTTGATAATGCTCGGAATAGCTACTATTGCCTATGCGGTTAACCAGCGAATAGAGCCTCCGAGCAACTGAGCAACCGAAGCCGCCCCCCATTCTCACCAGCCCGATCCTAACACAAGCCTAACTTGATAAATCATCCAGACGGTGTTATACAATTAAAGCGATTAATCGTTGCTATACTTTTTCAGGAGGTTGTTCAATGAAGCACCGGCTTTTCATCCTGCTTACGCTGCTTGTGCTCCAGGCCAGGACATCCAATGCAGCGGTAGGGTCTATCGGATTTATTGTCGGCGATCAGAATCAGCTGACCATAAATGAGCAACTTGTGCTCGATTCTCTCAGCGCTTGGCAATCCGTTGATGGCATTACCACAGAGTTGATCGAAGGGGCCACGATTGATTCCGTGGCCATAGAGGGACTCAGTGCGACCTGCAATGTGATCGTGGCCACCGAAGCCGGTATGCTGAGCGGAGCCTATCTGGATACACTGGCTGCGCGCGGTATCGGAGTACTACTGCTGGGGGAGGCCTGCGGGGCCGATGCGGATCATGTTACGCTGACGGAAATGCAGTCCTGGGAAGATGAAGCTTTGTACGTAAGCGATGCTGCAGCAACCCTGGCAGGGTTTGCCCGGGGCGCCAGAATCGATATCGTCGATCCCATGGATATGGAATCCGGCAAATACTTCATGGAAATCCAATTGTTTGCCTCCTTTGAAAATCCCGACAGCCTGATCGGGAAATACGGAATAGAAGCCTATTGCTGCCGGATATCATTCCATGCCGCACTTGCCCGGACTGGTAATCACATTCTCCTCTCCTACACTCCCCAGGGCTTCAACGAGCATGGATGGAATATCGCTCGCCGCGCCCTTCGCTCCGCAGCCGGGCAGGAGCCTGTGAGCCTTCCCGGTGTATCGGTCGATGCCGGCGAGGTTGCCTTTGTGACCAAAGCGTTCTCCGGTGAAGACACTCTTACCGAAACCGAAGTACTCCTGAGCGACAGTCTTTCTGCACGGGACTATACGATCACCTTCATCGGCTATGATGCTATAGCCAACGCAAACCTTGCACAAAACGCCCTGCTTATTGCAGCTTCCCAGAGCGCATCGATTGAGTTTATTGATTCACTCATTGACTATGGCGTTGACGTGGCACTCTTTGATATTGCAATTGGGTGTCTGTATGAGCACATCTCCAGCGAAACGCAGCACACGAAAATTCACAAGATGAAAATAACGCAGCCAGTCGCTTATCTTACTGGCTATCAACAGGATTCGTCGGTAACGGTTGACAACACTTACCCTGTATGGACCATTCGGGATGCGGATGTCGCTTCATGGGTTGAACTGGGAACAATTAAAGCGCAACTGGGAAGAAATGATTATCGAGATGAATATGTCGCCCTGTCCCGTACGGGAGCCGCGGGACGCGGCGCAGCGCTGGGGTTTAATCCCCTCGGATATACTCGGCGGGGATGGCGGATCTTTGACGACATGCTTTCCTGGGTACAGGGAGGGTCACTTCAGGCGCAACCCGTTGCCGATGCCCTGGTGGATACGCTTTACTTTTCTTCGGCCGATACGGAGCAACTACTGCAGTTCAGCAATACCGGAACCGGCATTCTTGAAGTAACGGGAATCGGCGGCGCCGACTGGATCAGCGCTTCGCTGCCGACGCCGCTTCAGATTGGCGTCGACAAGACAGAAGGCCTTATTTTCGAGGCTGCTACCGAAGGGCTGTCGCAAGGGTGGCATTATGCCGATCTAAGCGTCGCGTCAAACGGTTCGGATGCGCATGCTGTCGTCGCAGCGGTACAGATGTACAATTCAGATGTTCCTCAGTTGCGCTTTTCCGAATTTCTGTTCCATAAGGCATACTCCAGCCGGGCGA
>WJJU01000136.1 GCA_014729595.1 Chitinivibrionales bacterium | reverse complement strand
CGTCTTGAGGTTGATCGGATTCAAAATCTCGGCATCGGTAATGGCCGGGAACCCGCCGTCGACATTGACCGCGCTGAGAAACGAGATGAGCAGATCCTTGTTCTTCTCATCGCCTAAAAGGTAGCGCACGAAGAAGTCGGAATAAGGTCTAACGACCGTAGCCACGCGCTCTCTCCTTTGATCTGGTTTTATGGGTCACAAGGAAAATATAGTTGTTCGACAAAACGCCGGCCAGGGAATATTGATGTGGTGGAGGACGAAAATCATATCTTTTGGGGGGGCGCCGTGCGGTGAGGACGTTGGCGCAATGATGTATGAGGCCTCGCCGCCGCCATTTGATGCGAGCTTCTTTTGAGCCGGACCTTCGGACAGCAAGGGGTAGTGCCTACGCACAGAGATTAGTGGATACATGGCGGCAAAAAATGGCGTTTTGGCGGTTGGTGTAATTGGGAATCAGGGCTCAGACTTCATATACACATTATAGTTTTTAAACCGATACCGTGTGACTGTATCTTATGTTGATTTTTAACCCCCCCGGGGAGTATTTAGGTGGAGATCTAAATACTATGCACAAAACGTTGTATCCGATGATCGACCGGAGGGTATGAAACCGGAAATACTTCGAATACCAGTTCTGGATCTTGTTCACACAACCTGTCGGTGCGGTGACCTGGACTCGTCTACGTTTGGTGGTGTGGACCCGGCCGAGGCTGTCCGCATCCATCAACGGATCTACAAGAAACGTCCTCGGGAATATACCGCCGAAGTGTGCGTCTCCCGAAGTGTTGAGTGTGGAGGCTTTGTGTGTGATATTGGCGGCAGAATAGACGGCGTGTACGAATATCCCGACCGGCTTATTGTTGACGAGATAAAAACCACCAAGAAGGAACTGGGACGGTTTATCGAACGTGAACAGAAGATGCACTGGGCTCAGGCGAAGTGCTATGCCGCAATGTATTTGTATCAGGAGGATATTCACGATGAGTACATTACTCTTCAGCTCACCTACTTTCAGGTAGAAATAAAGAAGCAGGAGGAACTGTGTCGCAGCTTTCACCGCAGTGAGATTGAGTCTTTTTTTTTGGAGTGTGTGCGGCGCTATGCCGACTGGATGGACCGGATACGGCAATGGGAGCGGAAGCGCAACGAGTCGTGTCAAAAACTCACCTTCCCCTATGCAGAGTTCCGGCCGGGGCAGTACGCCATGGCGGGGGATGTGTTTCGCACCATACGCGATTGCGGGCGGATGCTGCTACAGGCGCCAACGGGCATCGGCAAGTCAATGGCCTCACTGTTTCCGGCTTTGAAGGCGATGGGTGAAGGGTATACCGGAAAGATCTTTTACCTTACGGCACGTACGACGGGAAAGGCCTCGGCGGAAAAGGCTCTGCATCACTTGCGTGAACATGGCGCATCGATCAAGGCGGTTACCCTCACGGCCAAGCAAAAGATATGCCTAAATGAAGAGTTTCTCTGCACGGCTGCGTTCTGCCCCTATGCCCATGGGCACTTCGACCGTATTCAGACGGCCGTAGAAGAAGGCTTCACTAAAAGTGCCCTGACCGCCGAAATGATACAAAGGATTGCGCGGGAACATACGGTGTGCCCCTTTGAATTATCGCTGGACATGGCCCTGTGGGTCGATTGCATTATCGGCGATTATAACTATGTCTTCGATCCACGAGTTCGTCTCGGTCGTTTTTTCGATTGCGAGGACGCTAATTATACGCTGTTGGTGGACGAAGCGCACAATTTGGTTGACCGTTCGCGGGAGATGTTTTCGGCGCGGATCAGCAGCGAACAGGTGCGGCACGTGCGATCAATGATCAAAGAAAAGATCCCAAAACTGCATCGTGCGCTGGGTGGGGTTCAGCGAATCCTGAGGAAAAAGCACAAAGTATGCACCGCCGCGGAGGGCGCCGGGATTATGGTGGAGGTCGGACTGGATGAGGAATTGGTTGAGGCGTTGAAGCGCTGTTGCTTTGCCGCGGAGGCGTGGCTTGCGCGTAATATCCAGACGGAATGGCGATCGGCGGTTTTGGGATTGTATTTCGATGTGCTCTTTTTCGGTACTATTGCGGAGCTGTACGATGAACATTACGTGAGCGTTTACGAGATGGCAGGAGGGCGGACGGGGGCAAAGCTTTTTTGTCTCGATCCGTCGGCGAATATGCGCAATGCGCTTAGACGAGGTGCCGGCGTGGTGTTTTTTTCCGCAACATTGAGACCCTTCGATTATTTTGCCCGGCTGTTTGGTTGCCGCGAAGAGGTTCAGACCCTCGAGATACCTTCTCCTTTTCCGACGGATAAGTGTTGCGTCGTAATACAGGCCGCCGTTTCGACGCGCTATGCGGAGCGCGCCGGTTCAATCGATTCGGTTGTAGACACCATCTCCCGCTGTGCCGGTGCGCGGCGGGGTAATTATCTCTGTTTCTTTCCGTCTTATGAATACATGCACAGTGTGTATGAACGGTTCTTACGGCTTAATCCTTCGGTCGACGTTGTCATGCAGCGGCGAGGGTTGTCGGAAGAGGAACGGACCGAATTTATCGAGGGGTTTGCCGATACCGCAATAACGCGAAGTGCCCTGATGGGATTCGTACTGATGGGCGGGGTGTTCGGAGAAGGTATCGACCTGGTCGGAGATCGCTTGACGGGGGCGATTGTCGTCGGCGTGGGCCTGCCGGGTATGTCCGTGGAGCGGGAAGAGATAAAGTCCTATTTTGGCGCATCGAATGGTGATGGATTCGGGTATGCTTACCGGTATCCCGGTATGACCCGTGTGGTGCAGGCGGCCGGGAGAGTCATTCGTTCCGAAAAGGACACCGGTGTTATTGTACTGGTCGATCAACGCTACCAGTATGCCGGATACCGGAAACTGCTGCCGCTTCATTGGGGAAAACATGCCTGTGTTGTGCACGACAATCGTGCACTGGAACGTCGGCTCGCCGCTTTCTGGGAGAAACATCGTGGATAGCTCTCTTTCTCGGCTGCCGGTCATGGTATTCGACTGTCAGGCAACCGGGGCCGTACCGGTTCGCGATACTCTGCTCGAGGTGGGGTGGGGTTCAATGCCTAACGGCTGTGCCGGCGCGGTGAATCTCGATTCGGCTCTGATCGTACCGCCCGCGGATTTTCTTGTTCCGTCAAGAGTTACCCGCATCACCGGTATTAACGATCGATTGCTGGCCGGCGGGCAACCAATCGAGCGGGTGTGGAAAAAATTGCGGCGTGCCGTCCGGTCATGCAATGTCGATCCGGGCGGTGACTGTGTCGGAGTCGTGCACTATACCCGGTTTGAATACCCGTGGCTGCAATGGCTTGAGTCGAAAGGAGGGGGGAAACGAAGACCGCTTTTTCAAGAATTGATTTGCACTCATGCCCTTGCGCGACGGCTATTGCCCGGACTGCCGCGTAAGGGACTTCGCGCCGTTGCCGGCTACTTTGACTATCCGGTAGATCAGCTCCGGCGCAGTGGTCATCATGCGGCGGCCACAGCGGTAATTTGGCGACATTTCTGCCAACTGCTCGATCAAAATTGGGGAATTCGGACGCTGGATGCCCTTGCGGAGTGGATGCGGGAACCGGCGCCTACCCGACCAAAGCGTAGAATGTTTTTGCTCGACGGCGATCTCCTGGACGATATGCCCACCGGCCCCGGCGTCTACCGAATGATCCGGCCGGGCGGTGAGGTACTCTATGTCGGTAAAGCCCGCTCATTGCGCAGGCGTGTGAGAAGTTACTTTGCAAACCGTGGCGGGCACGGTGAGCATATACTCGAGATGCTCTCGCAGGTCGGCGATGTTACTTGGCGGGAGTGTGATTCGGCATTTGAGGCGGCGCTTATCGAATGCGATCAAATTAAAACCCTCATGCCGCCCTACAACCGCGCTCTGCGGACAGGAGAAAGGAAAACCGTTTATGTGTCCGGCGATTTCAGTTTGGCGGGCGAGGTGCAAACACGACGGTTATGTGTGGGACCTTTTGTCGATCACCATCTCTTTTATTCGCTGGCGTGTATACGTGCGCAACTGCTTCGGCGACGCCTCTATCGACGTGACTACGCCAAGTTTCTCGAAACGGTACTTCCCGGGGTGTCGATTGTTCCCGACCGTGAAGCGTGGCATGAGGGGATGCGACTTTTTGCGCGGACCTATCCACGAACGGCACGGGCGGATTTTTCTTTTGCCGAATGCTGGGAGCTTGGGCAACATCTGTGGTTGGACGCTATGGCGGCGACCGAGAACGATACCGACAAAGCATCGAACGAAAAGGGCGGAGAAAAGGAGGGCGTGAAAGACACGGACGATACCCAGGCGGAGCATACGGAATGGGAATGGAACGGCCCTGCGGTATGCCGTTTGCTCAGCGGCGTTTTTTTGCGTGCAACACGGCAGATGCGCCGACGACGCTGGTTTGCGCTGCTGTCCGAATCGACGGTGTTGTGGCGGACGAGGGATAACGAAACCCTTTTGCATACACTTTCGTTTCACAAAGGATCTCTCCAGGGATCCAATATCGTCAAGAGTACCTTTCCGCTGGACGAATGCATACCCGGGCGATGGGAGCGCGATATGCAAACTCGGCGGCGGTGTCTGGATGTGATTACCTTCGATCGCCTTCGCGTGGCGACAAGCGAAATCCGGCGGGTCCTCGCCGAGGGAAGGGACGTAACTATTGTGCTCGGTCCCGACGTCGTTCTGAATTCCGGCCGTATAGCAAGAGCTCTTCTATGGCTGTGAGATCGCAACCGGGAGATGCACTTGTTTTGTAAGGGGAGACCGGAAATGGAACGGGATCGAATTGTACCTCTCGGCACTACAAAAGCCCCGGGCTTTGTCAATGGGCTCCGGGTTAAGCCCGGAGTGACCGGGATCGGCACGGAAATCAGAAAATGGCGGTCATTTTTACGGTTGTCCGGTAAGTCGATACTCTACGGTTGGTGTTGATTTATGCTTACACTCGCGCCATTAACCTGCGCTTACCCGCTCGGCGGAGTTCAATTGCTTTCGGGGTTTGCTTTTTTTTTGTTAAGTTGCTTTATTGCCTCCGCCACCTTACAAATCCAAAGAAACGCCCGATGCATATTCGCACGCACCGAGGGTTTGCGCCGCACAAAACCTTCACGCTTTTAGACTCTTCCAAATCTATCATCTGCGAAAAAAGGCGGCACGATGTATGATGTCAAGCCGCCTTATGTTATTCACGATCAATAAAAACTACGTCCATCTCCGGCTGGTCTTTAGCTTCCGGCCTCCGGTTCCAGAGCTTGTTGTCGAAGGACCGGCCTCTCCGGCGAAGCCGGGCTTAGGCCGGATCAAACCCGATAAGCGGCTGGTCCTTTTCGACCGATTCTCCGTCCTTGACCAGAATGGTCACAACTTTCCCTGCTTTGGGTGCTTTGATCTCGTTAAACAGTTTCATCGCTTCAACGATGCATACCGTGTCACCGGCGTTAACCGTAGTGCCGGCTTTCACAAAAGGAGGTTTTTCCGGTCCCGCGGCCGTGTAGAAGGTTCCTACTAAGGGGGCCTTAATCGTCTCCGCGTATGCTTCCTTGCGCGCCTGAGCCGCTTGGGGGCTCGGTTTTGGCTCGACAGCCTTTGTGGAAGCGCCGGCGGCTTCGCCGGTAGTCTCTTCCATTTCCACGTTTTCCGCGGAAGCTTCCATACTCACCGTCGTTTTGGCTCCGGAACGAATTTCAAGGTTGAAAGAACCTTTTTTGATCGTCAATTCAGATAATCCTAATTGTTTCGCCGACTTGAGCAGCTCAGATAAACCACGGTAGTCGGTATCGGGTAGTAGAGGTTGCGCCTCTTGAACTTCGGGTTGCGGAGAGGGATCTGAAATTTCCCGGTGTGCGGCCTTGTCCGTATTATTATGAAGCTTGTCGAGTTCCAAATCGGCGGGACTCTTTGGACGGTGTTCGGGCGCAAGAGAGCGCCACCTGAAGTATTCCAAAGAAGGCTTGGGGAGAATGACATACGAAATGATGTCTTCTTCACTCTCAATGAACTTGGGATCAAGACCTTCGGTCGCCTTGGGAAGCATAGGTGGAATGTCATCCGCCGGCCGGTGTGTAATCGGCTTTTCGTCGCCCAAAATTTGCTTTTGCAAATCTTCGTTTATCGGAGCCGGAGGTCGACCGTACATGCCTTTAACGTAGTTGCGTACCTCGTTTGGAATAATTTTATAGCGTTCTTCCGACAGAACATTCATAACCGCTTGGGTACCTACGATCTGGCTGGTTGGTGTTACCAGCGGAGGCCAACCAAGGTCTTCACGTACCTTTGTAACTTCCTCAAGAGCCTCGGGAAGCTTATCCAAGGCTTTTTGGGTGGCAAGTTGAGACCTGAAGTTCGATATCATGCCGCCGGGGATTTGGTGTACAAGGATACTAGGGTCTATCACCGGAAGCGGCTCATGGCACTGGCGACGGCGCGGTGTCAATTCCAAAAAATAGCGAGCTATACGATCCAATGCCTCAAAATCCAAATCGGCGGAATAGTTGGTTTCGCTGAATATGGTGGCCAGCGTTTCCACCGGAGGCTGTGCTGAAAAGCCGGCCAGCGGCGAAATGGCACAATCAATCGCTCCCGCACCTGCCCGAACACCCTCAACATAGGTTGCCGTAGCCATACCGCTTGAAGCGTGGCAGTGGAGCTGGATAGGCACCCCGACCTCTTTCATAAGAGCACTCACCAAGCGTTCGGCTGCAATGGGGGAGAGAATACCCGCCATGTCCTTTATGCACAGTGAATCAATACCAATTGCTAACTGTTCGCGAGCATACTGAATATATTTATCCAGCGTATGAACCGGGCTGATAGTATAGCTTAGCGTCCCTTGGGCGTGGCCGCCGTGTTTTTTTATCGCCTTCACCGCAGCCTCGAGATTGCGAGTGTCATTGAGCGCATCGAAAACGCGGAAAATATCGATACCATTTTCGCATGCAAGGGCTACGAATCGATCCACTAAATCATCGGCGTAGTTGCGATAACCCACAAGGTTTTGGCCCCGCAAAAGCATCTGCAACGGCGTGCTTTTGGCTTTTGCCTTGATCATTCGAAGCCGTTCCCATGGGTTTTCGCGGAGGAAGCGAAGGCATACATCGAACGTCGCACCTCCCCATACCTCTAAGGAGTAATAACCTACCCTATCGATCACGTCGATAATACGCATAATGTCTTCGGTGCGCATCCTGGTAGCCCAGAGCGATTGATGCGCGTCACGAAGCGTGGTGTCGGTGATACGAAGCGGTGTTTTATGCAGGGCGTCTTCGCCTTGGGAGCCGGCCGCCTGCTTTGGGCCTGTCGTTGATTTTTTACTCATTGGTTACCTCGGTATACGTAATAGGTATCAAATGTTACGCTTGCTCATTCGGGTTTAGTCTTCCGCTCAACTACCCGCCGGCCTGAAAATCCAATACATGCTCCCCGCTCCGCGTTATCGAGATCACCAATGGGTGCGCATAAGGCGGATTTTCGTACCGGCTTGGCGGGAGATTCGCTTTCGTCGGTTATAGACTGACAATTTGAGACGCTGTCCCCGTGATGCGGCTGGATTGGGCAGGCACATAAAATAGTTACCACCGACCATTCTCTCAAATAGAGTTGAGGACTCGGCAATTAAAAAGACCTGAGCACCATCATCAAAATGGCACTTTCCCATTATATAGGATATGAATATTGCTCCCATTAATCGCCGGTATCCCCTCTGCCTTATATATATATATTTTATTATCGTGCTCAATATGGACCATGCCGGAGAGGAGTGTTCGCACTTCCGGGGGGCAAGTGCGACTTGTGAGCCGAGGACAGGGCGCGCGCAACGGCGCGTTTGCCGATTCCGACCGACAGCTTTGATGAAGCCAATGTCGATATGGCTCCGGTCTACGCCGAAAAGCGGGACTGAAAAGCAATCTATGCGGAGAGCTCATCAAGGCGCATTTCGGGGGGGCGGGGTGTGGATGTACTCCGCGAAATGTTCATCGAACTGGAGTGCACCGCTTTTTGGGGAAATCCGACTCAATAAGCCGTGCCTAAGGGTCATTGATCTCATCGCCGCGGTTATCTGCATATCCGTCTATTATCAATAATCCTTCTACGCAGCTTCGATCAATCGGAATACGACTACGTAGTTATTCGAGGACACCCGGGGATGCCGTCCGGTGGCCGGCGATGCGAAAGGTCGCAAATGACTCAGTGGCAAAAAGACACAAATGGAAGACGAAGGCAGAAGAAGGACAATGTTATGGTGAATCTTACCCGTGGGGAAGCCGAAGCACAAATAACCGAGGCGATGGTAAAATTCGAACGTGAATACAAAGGGCGTGGGCCGGAGGAAGCCAAGACCTTCATCATAGAAGAGCATGTGTTTGTTCGCCTGCGTGGCGTACTGACTCCGGCCGAGAGGCAACTGGCCAAAGCCGATGACTCGGCGACGGGACGAAAGCTTATCAAGCAGGTTCGTCGGGAGCTTATCGAGAAGGCGCGATATCTGCTTGAGGTTATCATTTCCGACGTGCTTGGAATGAAGGCGGTATCATTGCACACGGATATAAGCTCGGTAACCGGGGAACGAATTATTGTATTTACGCTGGAGAGTATTCCCAGATTCAAGAACGAGGAGTTTTAGAGGTTGGCTTGGCGCGGTTGAACAATATCATTCCGATATTGATCTCGGCGGCACAAAGATACTATATCGTAATGAGCATTGAGACATAAACCGGCAAGTTAGAGAAGATGACGCATGGCGTCATGTTTTCAGGCGGGCCGTCAGTGAGGAAACCTGTTTCCACACCGGCGGTCTTTTTTTTTTTAAGGAAAACATATCTTGATTGAGCATGCCGCAGGGCGATCCCGCAAACGGAAACGGGATGGCCTCGCGGGATATCGGCTGATAATCCTGAAGCTACGGGGCTATCAGCCTTTTTTTTTAAAACTATGTTCGATTCTTCAGAGATTCGCACGCGAGCCGGAAAGAATACACGATGACTCAAAGAAAAGATGAAATAAGCAACGTAATCGCCGAGGTGGTTCGTAGCTTCTTGACCGAACAGTTGGGCATGCATCCGGAAAAGATCTCTGTGGATATCCACAACCAGTTGGTAACCGTGACGCTTGAAGGGGTGTCGAATCCCGGCGAAATGGATCTTGCCAAAGAACGGCCGTCCCGCGCAATGATCGAGAAGGTCTACATGGAACTGTTTTCGTTGGGCGATCTTTCTGCGCTTCCGGAGAATGCGTTGGCGTAGTGGTTTTCAACACGGCGATGTGCGGATATCAGGGGATACTTACAGACCCCTCCTACCATCGCCGGATTGTCACCATGACCTATCCGCAGATCGGTAATTACGGCATAAACGATGCCGATGCCGAGTCGAAGCGAATCCAAGTTGCAGGTTTCGTCGTGCGTGAGGTGTGCCGTCACCCCTCGAATCATTCCTCATCGAACGACGTTGAAACTTTCTTGCGGGAGAACGGCGTTGTAGGAGTGGAAGGTATCGATACACACGCTCTTACAAGGTAGATCAGCACTCGAGGAGCTATGAAGGCGTTTCTTTACTCGGAAGAGGCCTTTGCCGGCGACACGGTTGAAAAGGCTCGCGAGTGGCGGGGGTTCGATGGTTATGATGCGGTCGGTCGGGTCAGTTGCACAACACCGTATCGGTGGGGCCACGACGACCTAAAAAATGGACGTGAGGGGAATACGGATAGACCCCATGTCGTTGCCGTGGATTTTGGTGTGAAGTTCAGCATTCTTCGCCTACTGCGCTCGCAAGGATTAGAGGTTACCGTCGTTCCGGCGCAGACGCTCACCGACAGGCTGTACCAAGAAATGCGCAACGCCGCGCTCTCGATAATCCGTGAGATCGGCGTAGATACCATCGGCTCCAACATCCAGTTTGCGATCGATCCTCGAACGGGACGAATGGCGGTTATCGAGATGAACTCACGCGTCAGCCGCAGTTCCGCCCTCGCAAGCAAGGCCACCAACTTTCCTATTGCAGAGATTGCGGCAAAGCTTGCCGTGGGGTACACTCTTGACGAGATAGCCAGTTATATTACCAAAATGACACCGGTATGCATCGAGCCGACACTCGACTACTGCGTCGTGAAAATCCCACGATTCGCATTCGAGAAATTTCCCGAAACCGATCAGGTGCTGGGGACGAAGATGAAGTCGGTAGGCGAAACAATGGCGATTGGGCGTACATTGCGCGAAGCATTGCGGAAAGCCGTGCGTGGTCTCGAGCTTGTCGGTAACAACCGACTTTCATTCGCCGAGGATGCAAACAAAGAGGCTGTCATGTGCCGACTCGCGACCCCGCAAGCCGAGCGTATCCAGGCAATACTACAAGCTTTGAAAGAAGGTGTTTCGGTGAGCGAAATTCACGACGCCACGCAAATCGATCCCTGGTTTGTCGAAGAAAGTAAGATGATCGTCGATCTCGAGAGCGAGATTCGAGAGGCTTTCAAATCCGCGGCAACCAAGGAGGAACTCCGAGAGATGCTGCTCGAGGCAAAGCGTAATAGGTTTTCGGACCAGCATCTCGCCGCCATGCTGGATATGAGTGATTTGACTGCGCGCAAGATGCGCAAAGAAATGGGTGTCGCACCCGTGTACAAGGTGGTAGACACTTGCGCCGCCGAGTTCGAGGCGTATACACCTTATTTCTACTCCACCTATGAGCAGGAAGACGAAGCTGATACCGACGCGTCAAAAAATAAACCCGGCATACACTGTGGAATGATGAGTGGGTGCCGGGGCGAAGGGGCATAATCGGCCGTTCGTGACGGACCACTTGTAAGGTATGCGACTCCGCAAGCCAAGGCATAGCCTGTATTGGCAAGTGCCGCACAGGGGCGCATGTAAAGAAAATACCCTGGTCCGACCTGATGTTTGCGATGTTTGAATGAACCGGCCAAATTTTTGCTACCCAGAATAGCTTCCGGATTTTGTCGCCTGAGACCGGCTACTGGGCGGAAAACCAGGAAAAATGCGAAAACATTTTTCGCTTCGACCCTTTTCGAAAAGGTAACTACATCCGTATGGCAAATTTTGAACAATGGTATCGCATGGATTATGGGACAGTTTTCGAGAAGCTGCAAACATCAAAAGAGGGGCTCAAATCATCGGATGCGCAAAAACGGCTTGAAAGCTATGGCCGCAACGAGTTGCCCCGCAAGCAGTCGGAATCGCTCTGGAAACTGCTGTTCCGGCAGATCAACAATCCGCTGATCTATGTACTGATCGGCTCGGCGGCGCTCGCGGTCGCGATGGGTAAGTTAACTGACGGGCTGGTTGTTGCGGGAGTCGTTATTGTCAATGCGATCATCGGCTTTGTACAGGAGGCCCGCTCCAGAAAAGCGATCGAGGCATTGCAGGAGATGGTCCCCGATACGGTGGTTGTGATTCGCGACGGCGCCCCGGTGAGCATCGAATCGGCCCTGCTGGTTCCGGGCGATGTCATCACGCTTCAGTCGGGCGACATGACGCCGGCCGACTTGAGGCTGATCGAGGCGCGCAGCCTTCGGATCAATGAATCGGCACTGACAGGTGAGTCTCTTCCCGCCGATAAAACCGCCGACACAATCGACGATGAGGTGTCGCTGGGAGATCGCCGCAATATGGCCTTCAGCGGCACGACTGTTACATCCGGGGCCGCAAAGGGCGTTGTCGTGCAGGCCGGACCAGCGACGGAGCTGGGGAAAATCGATATCATGCTTACCGAAACGGTAGAAACGCGGACCCCGCTTACCCGATCGATTTCCGCGTTTGCCCGACTGCTCACCTTTATCATTCTCGCGGTCGCCGCCGTTCTGGTCGGCATTGCGCTGCTGCGGGGATATCCAATCGCCGATGCCGTACTGGCGGCGATTGCGCTTGCCGTCGCGGCCATTCCCGAAGGAATTCCGGCGATAATCACGATCGCGCTGGCAATAGGCGTTCGCCGCATGGCCCGCCGCCGCGCGGTTATCAGGCATCTTCCCGCAGTCGAGACGCTTGGGAGCACCACGGTTATCTGCTCAGACAAGACCGGTACGATCACCCGAAACGAAATGACCGTCAACGAACTGTGGACGCCCCGCGCATCGATTCGCCTCGAGGGCGTTGGATACGGACCCTCAGGGCCGCTTTACGAGGGCGAACGAGAGGTTGAATCTCTTTCCGATGACATGCGGGAGCTGCTTACCGCCGGCGTGCTGTGCAACGATTCGCATCTTCGCGAGGACGAGGGGCGATGGCGCATCGAGGGCGATCCGACCGAAGCCGCGCTGCTGACTGCGGCGCGCAAGGCCGGCTTAACGCAAGAAATTATCGTCGGATGCAATCGGCGGATCGACGCTATTCCGTTCGAATCGGAGCATAAGTTTATGGCCACGCTCAATGTGCGCGACGGAAAGCGGGCGATTTATGTCAAGGGCGCCCCCGAGATCGTTATTGGATTTTGCGTACTCGATGAGCAGACGCGCGGCAATGCGCGCGAGGCCATTGACGCATTCGCATCGCGGGGCAAACGGGTGCTGGCGTTCGCCCGGAAAGACGCATCGGCGGGTGCCGCTAAAATAGGATTTGATGATGTCAAAACGGGTTTTGAGCTTCTGGGGCTGACGGCCATGATCGATCCGCCGCGGGAGGAAGCGCACAAGGCGATCGAGCGCTGCCGCACCGCCGGCATGACAGTCAAAATGATCACGGGGGATCATCAGACGACCGCCGCGGCGATCGGCGGGCAGTTGGGGATCATGACCGATCGCGGCGCTCTGACCGGAGCCGGGATCAATGATTTGTCCGATGATGAATTGCGTGAGATCGCCGCACATGTCAACGTCTTCGCGCGCGTGGCGCCGGAGCATAAACTGAAGCTGGTCGGTGCGCTTAGGGGCGCCGGGGAAGTGGTCGCGATGACCGGCGACGGCGTCAATGATGCACCGGCGTTGAAAAGAGCCGATATCGGCGTTGCGATGGGAATTACCGGGACCGACGCCTCGCGTCAGGCGGCCGATATGATACTCACCGATGACAATTTCGCGACTATCGTGTCGGCGGTCGAAGAGGGGCGGCGGGTGTATGATAATTTGATAAAAGCCCTTGCGTTCGCGCTCCCAACCAATCTGGGCGAGGCGCTCATACTGCTGGTCGCTGTCGCCTTTTTCCCGATCATCGACGGCATACCGCTGCTTCCGATGCTTCCCGTGCAGATTCTCTGGATCAACCTGGTGGCCACGGTGAGCCTCGCGCTGCCGCTTGCGTTCGAAACGCCCGAGAAGAATATCATGAACCGCCCGCCGCGCAATCCGGACGAGAAGCTGCTCAACCCGTTTGTTCTTTTCCGAACCGCGCTTGTTGCGCTTCTGATGACGGCTGTGGCGATCGGGTTATTTCTACAAACGTTCAATCGGCAGGTCGACGCCGGAGTCCCGACCGCGGAGGCCCTGTCGCAGGCTCAGACCATGGCAGTCACCTCGATTGTGTTCCTGCAGGTTTTCTACCTGCTCAACTGTCGTTCGCTGCAGAGAAGCGTCTTCACGATAGGGCTGTTCTCCAACAAGGCGGTTATTGTCGGCGTGCTGACTCTTCTTTTTTTACAAACCGGCTATGTCTACCTTCCGTTCATGAATGCCCTGTTCGGCTCGGCCCCGCTAGATGTGACGGATTGGCTCGAATCGGCGCTGTTCGGGGCGGTTGTATTGCCGGTGATTACGGTGGAGAAGTTTATACGGCAGAGAAGATAGCAGGCTGCTTCTTTTCCGCGCGCCTTGGCAAGCAAAAGGGAGGTAGGCTCTTAGTGCACAAAGCTTTTTACCTTTTATCCCCGACTCAGGACCTTTCAGCATAAGGATTTATTTCTAAGGCTTACTTTGTGTGATCGGTTCAATTCTTCATTTTGCCAACTCGGCTTTCATTTCCAGCCAGACCGAGAAAGCTTGCGGGGCTTGCGAGTGGAGGGCGGAGCGGTTAACGCCGAGGGATACGGCGACATTGTCGCCGAGGTTATGGCCGGCAAACAGGCCCGGTTCCAGTACCCACTGATTGAAAATAGCCCCATAGCCGAAACCGTTGAAATCAGGCTGCCATTGTTTGAATGTCAAGGACTTGAACCGCAGGGCGAGGATTGCACCTACGTGAAACGGTCCCAACTCTTTGGTGGCGTAACCCTTGGTTATGGTTTCGTAGCTTCCGAAGCCCACTCGCGCATCGTGGGGATAATAAATGTATTCGAATTCGCCGCCCACGGAGAAGCGGATCCGTTCCAGGTAGAGCGACGCCGCCGACCCGAGACGTAAGCTAATCGATCCCGTTCCGATCCAGGCGCTGTCGGGATGATCTGAATAGCCTAAAGGGAAGGTCATTGCGCTCCTCAGTTGAATGCCGAAACGGTTGTAGCGAAGCTGCAAAATCGCGTCGCCAAAATGGGAGCCATGATTTTTAGTCCCCTCTATACTGTACTGGGAGATAGTGTAGGGGAGCCCGGCTTTGAGCGAAAAACCCTTCCAAGTGGCCGAAGTTACGCTGACCTGAACGGTTCGGTAAAGTTCACCGTCTTTTTCGGCGGTTTGTGTGCTGTTGTCCGCATTTTTGTCGGATTTCAGAGGTTTAAGTTGCTCCCAGTGACTCCAAAGAAAAGCCGCTTCACTTATCAACGGCCCCCCGGGCGCCGCCTGGAAGAAAAAAAAGAGGCAGGCAAACAAATAGAGCCGTCGATTACGCATCATAGTTGGTTTATCTCCCAATTGTATACCTTGAATGAAAGCCCCTCGCTCGCTAAACGCGAAAGCTTCAATGGATCGGAGAGATAGCTTCCGATGAAATCTTTGACCGTTGCGTTTTCGAGGGTAGCAAGCTTACGATCATTGTCGGGGTTCGGATCTCGGACCATTCCACTAAATTCGCCGGCGTACCATGAGAACAGTTGGCTGACCGTAGGCGGCGATGATTCGAGTGGGTTGAACCGGCCGTTGCGTATGAATCGCTTCGTTTGGTAATCGAGGGCTTGGTAGAGGGTGCCGCCGCGATAGGCTTTTCCCAATAACGGCGGGCAACTCTTGGCCCCGCAATTGAGTACAAAATGAGTCCGAGGTTCGTTGAATCGTTTTATAAATGACGAGTCGTTTTTCTCGAGTTGGTCCAATGTTGTGCGATGACCCGCAACGGTCAACGTATCGTCGAACATACGCTCCCAAGGAACCATATCGCCGGGAGTTACCGAATCATTCGGCATGTAGGCGCGAAGCTGTCGGATAAACATGGCATTGTAGGCATTCAATAGGAATGCCAGTGAATCGGTGCGTATTTCGAGCGCTCCCATGTCGAAACGGGCGATTCGGCCGCAAATGGAATCTAATTCCGGATCGGCCCAAAATCCGTTGTAGTTTACTTTCCCGGAACAAGGCTCCACGTACCGATACAGCACCGCATCGAGAGATTCATACAAGGCCTCAAGCCCTACCGCCTCTACGATGACCGGCGGATCCTCCGATGCTCCCGACGGATTGACCAGGGTAGAGCTACGACGCTCGCACGAAAAGAAAAGAGCCGGGATCAGTACAATAGTACCCGCAAAACTAAGGACATTGCGCTTCATTGAGTCCCCAATCGTAATCCAAGTATTTGATGCGCACGGGGCCGGCTATGTCAAGAACATTCTTGATGTATGCTTTAAACCCCCCGTATCTGCTGTTGAAATCGTTGCCGTACCATTTGAATAGTTTAGAGGCAAAAAGAATGTCGTTTTCCCGCCGATTCCGGTTGGTGTCACTGAGAAAGCGTACCGCCTGATCGTCCAACTGTGTATGGAGTTGCGGGCCGGTATACGGCTCAGGTCGCAAATCCGGACAATCGATGGAAGCACAGTTGACCGCAAAGTGTATCCGTGGTTCGTCGAACCCTTTACGCAGGATGGTATGTTCTATATAGTCCAACGAAACTTCGCGCCCATCGAACGGAACGAAATTTCGGTCCCAGGGCTTCTCGAGGTCGCGGATGCTTTGCAGGGGGTAGTTGTCGGCTATTAACTTTAAGGTATAAAGGTTATAAAGATTTATCAGATAGGCTATTTTGCCATTCTTGTTCATCTCGTCGTATTGGTAACCGATACTTTTCATCTCTTTAACGGCTTTTGCGAGCATGCGAGAACCCTTGAGAGCCTTATAGTCGACGCCCTGCTCGCAAACATGCCGGCTAAGCAATTGTTCATAAAGAGGATAACGTGGGGACGAAGCCGCGGCGGTGAGCAGCGGCAAGATAATTAGACCGCGGGTTATCGCTTTCATTCGATTCCTCCTTACCGGAGGAAAGACCGGTCGCATTCGTAGCCGCAACGGCGTATTTGCAAGAGACCATTTCATTCGTTACGTGTTCTCCAACCGTAAAACTCCCCGGGGGCACACATACGAACAAATACCGCAGCCCACACAACC
This sequence comes from Chitinivibrionales bacterium, assembly GCA_014729595.1. GTDB lineage: Bacteria > Fibrobacterota > Chitinivibrionia > Chitinivibrionales > WJMI01 > WJJU01. The sequence continues at coordinate 5,273 of WJJU01000136.1, read as the reverse complement.
GGCTCGGGCGAAATCCCGGCCGCGTTGCGCATAGTAGCGCACGTCGATACCCATTTCGCAATACTTGGAGCACAGGCCGCACTCCATGCAGAGCGATCCATTGACCGTAATTCTAAATCGCGAGGCATGCTTTTGCACAATGCCGAGGTACGCCGCCATTGGGCAGCCGAATCGGCACCAAACACGGTTACCCAAGAGCGGATACATGCCCACGCCGATAACACCGGCAAAGGCCGCGCCGATGAAAAAGCCGTACCATTCACGTAGTTGATAGGTGTTGAATTCAATCCGCGCGGTACCTTTGGTGGTGGTGGTAATCGAGAAATACGTGATTATCGACAGAATTGATACCAGCAGTGTCCACCCAACCCGCTTGGAGCCTTTGGCGGGATTATGCTTTTTGTGTTGGTAAAACATAAATATACCGCCGGCTATGAGTATCCCGAAAAAGGGGTATCGGTTAACTTGGAAGAATAAGTCCGCTTCGGTAAAAAAGGTATAGAGGACCAGGCCGGTTGTAGCCGTGATAAGCACGAGAACACCATGGATGAGATAGCGCTCAATCTGCCAGGCTTCAATTGATTTGTCGGAAAGCCGGCGGAAAGGATCGCCCGCGGTCTCGGCCAGACCTCCGCAGCCGCATACCCACGAGCAATACCATCGCTTGCCGAAAAAGTGGGTCAGAACCGGGGTGATTACGACGGTTAAGCCTATACCCCAGAGCAGAAAAAACCAACCCAACGCCCCGCTTTGCATCATGTTCTTCAGGTGCCATCCCTCAAAAAAATAGTAGTGGAGCGGCCAAATATTCTTGAGGTCTTTGGCAAAATAGGGCTTATCGCTATGGAGCGCGTCCAACACAAGCGGAATGGTAAAGGCGAAAATAAGCTGAAAAAACATGACGGATAAGGTGCGAATAACCTGATAACGACTTTTCCTTTTTTTTCGGATGAAGACATATCCCATTCCAACGACAAAAAGGGTATAGAGTACTCCGTAAAGAGTCCATTTGTCTTTTCCGAATAAAAAACGGCTTACCGGTGTTAGCCATTCGGTCCAATAGAGGATTATATAGAAAGCAAACAGGACGGCGGCTAAGAGCCATGCGCTCAACGAGCGGTTATGCATGAACAACCTCCCGCAAATCCGATCGGGCGAATTCCGGTTCGAACCACCCCTCTTCGAGGTGATCGAGCACGTACTGAATCGATCGTTCCTCTTCGATCCATCGACGGCATACCGCATCCCTGAAACGCATACCCAAAGCGTTAAAACCGATAATCTTGCCATTGCGGTGCACCAACCGCAGCGACCGGTTCGCGTCCTTAACGCGAAAATATGCGTTTTTTTCGCCGGGCTCCCCTAAGTTAACTTTCCCGAACGTATGATAGTCGATATCGAAGAATTTAGCGCTGTTATACCAAATACCTCGTAGGTATTCATCATCGCATCCGGCCATAGTGCGTCCGGCAACGCGTCCCTGCATTTTTGCCGTATACCAAATTTGTTCGACTCGTCCCGGCCGTTTTTCCGGCATCCAGGAAAGCTCGGCGCAATCACCCGCGGCCCATACGCCGGGCTGATTCGTTGCCAGGTATTTATCGACAAGAATGCCGCGTTGCGTCGCGAGGTCGGTGTCGGCAAGAAATGCGATGTTGGGCGTAACGCCGATTGCTATGCCCGCTATTTGGCAGGGAATTGCAAGCCCTTTTTGCGATATAACCCGCGTGACTTTTTCTTCACGGCCTTCGATGATCGACAGCTCATCATTCATGATGACCTCGACGCCTTGAGATCGTATATGCTCTACGACCATGTCGCTTTCTTCAGCGGACAACCCTGCGGGGAAAAATCGATCTCCCCTGACAAGATAATGAACCCGTATCCCCTTATGAAGGAGCATCTCAACCATTTCGACCCCGATAAGGCCGCCCCCGACTACAACTGCGGCTTCGGCCCTCGGCGTCAAACGCCGTAGTTCCTCCAGGTCTTCGAGACCATAAAAACAACAAACCCCGTTCAACTCTTTGCCGGGCCATTCAGCCATGCGGGGTTTGGATCCGGCGGCAATCAGAAGCTGGTCGTAGCCGTATCGTGCACCGCTTTGACCCCGCAAAATCTTAGAGCCGAAATCGATCGACTCGATTCGGTCGCGTATACATTGGATTCGATTCTTTTTGTAGAACCAACGCTCATAAGGCTCGGTATCCTTCGTGTTTAGATCGCCCATGAAAACATACATAAGAGCCGTTCGCGAATAGAAAAAATCGGATTCATCGGACACAACTGAAATTTCCGCCCGTTCATCCTGCATCCGAATGTGTCGCGCCGCGGTAATCCCCGCCACTCCGTTACCTATTATTAAATGCTTCATTATAGAACCGCCACAAAAAGACTACGAATCAAATGGCTCTATCGGGCAAATATTGTTCACCGAAACGCTAAAGTTATTAAACTACTTGGTGGTCGTGCGATAAGGCCAATAACGGGCGAGCCGGCTGAGCCGCTACACTGTTTCCAAACCATCAACTACCACTACCGGTGACTTGCAATCATGTGCATGCACGAGGTGTGGAGGCTTACCTTTTAGATGCGGCGCGGTAGGGGGCTATTGTGATGAATGCTTCAATCGATAAGAATGACGATGCGGCACTCGGAGAGAAAATTTAGATTTGCGGGAGTGCTGCGAATTGTGGCGGCGTCCTTGTTCGATATGATCGGATCCGTGCGAGCGTCGCCGACCGCCTTGATCGCCTTAACTTTGGCGGGATTGTCGCCTACTCGGGAGCGGTAGGCCGACTCGCTCGCTCGGCCGGCGTAACGGACGAGCCCATGTTTGAGCGCCCACTCACGCGAGGCAAAGGTCGCCCCGTATACTTCTTTGCCCGCTTCATCGAGAACACTTGGACTCAGCGCCGGTTTCAGGTCAATTCCGCCGCAATCGATAATGAGACCGGTGAATGACTGCGCCGTCTTGGCTTTCTTGCCCTCAAAGCTTTTCGGAGCGGGCTTATCGGCAAGCCGATTGCTCAGAAGTGTTCCCCCGAGTCCTTCGGCCCCGTCGAGCGGGATCTCGATAATTGTCTGCAGAGCGCCGTCTTCAACTGTCTTAATTTGCTTGTTTTGCTCAAAACCGTTAACGAAATTGATTATTCGGTTCGTGACGGCGTCGCTGGTGGTTATAAAGTCACGTACGGTAGCCGAGGAATTGAGATGGATTCCTTTCACGGTTTCAAGCGCATTGCGGCGCGCAAGTCGAATTGCTTCCCGTGTGGCGCTGGGTTGCGCAACGGATTCCGGAAGGTTGGGGTTGGGCGTTGCGACACCAATCCCGATGATTTTCCTTTGGGACCAATCCACCTTGCCTTCGCCCCGATTATCGTTGACAACCGTCTGTATTTGGGCCGATCCAATCGCGGTCGTGCAGATCAGGACCGCGGATATTGTGAAAAGGTGTGACATGTTACCTCCTCCGAAAATAGGAGAGATGGACTCGTGCTATGGGCTCATGGTCGGGATATTTCCTGACTTGGATTCCCACTAAAGAATATATTCTTTGCAGCATGCCGGTGTCCTGTCTCATAATCGGCCGACATTATGCTCTATTTGCTCATAATTGTCAGTTGGATGCCGGGTTTCGGCGGCATAACGCCCTCAACGGTCTGTTCTCAACGGCAATTATTGCGAACGGATGCTAAATACCGGGTTTGCGTCGACTGCGGCGAAGTCGCCGGAATCGCTGCAAACCGGCACCGCGCCGCTGCTTCTTTTGGACGATTCATGCGCGCGAAAAGGCCGGCGCACGGACGGATGCGCGGATCTTCATTCCACGAGCGATGAACTCAATCGAATGCACGAGCGAAACAGACCAGATACCCGACATAACGGGAGCCTCCCAGTCTGTAGAATACATCAATTTCTTTGTGAAAGGCAAGCTTAATTTTGCGGTCGGCGAAAAAGCCCTTCTGATCCTCGAGCCTTCGCGCCATGTGGGCATAATAGTTATCCCAGCCACTGGGTGGAACCAAACAGGTGAATTCAAGCGAGAAACCGGCTTCTTTAATCAGTTGGCGGTAGGAACCCTCGGTTTCGTAGTGGAAGCGGTCATCCTCGAATATGGTGAGTACTTCGCCGGGCGCTTTATCGGCAATGAATATGAGGTCGGAGAAAGCAAGCCAGCCCCGCGGTGCGAGGCGTGATCGACTGAGCGCCAAGCCGCGACGACGTCCTATGAAGCTGAAAATACCGCCTTCGGCCAAGATTAGATCGAACGGTTCGCCTCCGAGATTGGTCTCCATTATATCGCCGATATGGAATGTAATCAGATGACTTACCGCCTTGCGCACCGCATATTCACGGGCGAACTCGATGTTTTCTTCGCTGATGTCGACCGACGTCACTCGTGCACGGAATTCCGAAGCGATATTGCACGAGCTTTCTCCGTAGCCGCATCCCATGTCCAGGACACGAGCGGCGGGATTGATCCCGGCAAATCGGCCGGCCGCGATTGTGTAGTCTTTTCCCGCCGGGGATGTGTAGTTGGTTGAAATATCGGTAACCATGAATCGGATTACGTCGTTTGGTGTGTTTAAGGTGTGCCGTTTTTTTTGGGCTCCATTCGAGCCGCCCGCCTTGTCGGTTTGTGGATGGGTTGTGCTTTGCTTTCTGAACCGGCGTCTTGCCGAGAAGAGAACGGCTTACGGTAAGCTCACCGCACCTTCATGAAAAGTATCAATCCCACCACGAGGAGAATGACGGAAATTATATGAAAACGCCACGTGATCTTCGATTTGATATGAAATTCACTGTTGTAAAAAGGCTTTCGCCGCATTTTGAACTGAAAGTGATGATGAATCGGGGCACACAGAAAAATTCGCTTGCCCGTCATTTTGAAAAAGCCGATTTGGAGAAAGCTTGACGCAAATTCCAACAGGAATATGAAACCTACGATGGGAAGATAGAATTCCGCCTTGATGAATATAAATAGAATGCCTACCAGGCCGCCGAGTCCGATAGAGCCCGAATCTCCCATGATGATTGAAGAAGGGGGCGAATTAAACCACAGGAATGCCAGCAGCGTTCCCAGCATGGCCCCCACCAACGGCAGGATTTCCTCAACCCCGACAATGTGAGGAATCAACAGATAGCGACTCCAGACTTCGTTGCTGGAAATGTACGCCAAAACACCAACAAATATTGAGCAGGTCAAAAGGGGCACCGTGGCCAGCGTGTCGAATCCGTCGGTGAAATTTACCCCATTGGCCATCGCGGCG
>WJJU01000135.1 GCA_014729595.1 Chitinivibrionales bacterium | reverse complement strand
TCGAGGATGTGCTCGGCATCGATATCGGCATAAGGATCTCCCTGAATCGACACATATCCGTAACGGCCTTCGGATTCTTTGTGAAGAGGCCGGAACAGCTCGATGATTCGTGCGACAAGGCGCTGCTGAACAAGGTCGGCGACAACGCTGTTGTTGTCGGATTGCCCCAAAGTTCGATCGATAACCTCTTCGGCGAATGCCGTGTCACGGCGCAGCATGTTGGCACCGTAAGTCGGATTGGTGGTACAGCAGACGGCGCCATGCTCCAATGCCTGATGAACTTCGGGTACCGTGGGATTGTTCACCCACAATCGCGTGTCGGTCTTCTCTTTCAGCTTTGCAAAGTAGTTCTCTTTCATGAAGCCTCCTGTGAGGGCGAACGTCGTGAGAGGAAAAATATGGTATCGCCGTTTATGTCATAAGTCGTTGAATGCCCCGTCGATCTTTTGCCGGTCCGGGATTACCGTCGAGGCACGTTGTTCCGAAAACGGGTATAAATCAATAATTCGGCATCGAGCATAGACAAATTAACCACACTCCAGCCCCCTTCCCCTACAGAAGCGAGCCGTCTTCCGCAAATTGCATCTCTTCGGCTTCGCCGATTATTCGGGCATTTTCGCAAGTCGCTATCTCGGCGCCGAGGGATTCGGATACGTGGATCTCATCGAGCGACAACGTATCGCGAATGCGCACGACACGGACCTGGTCAAGGGGAACATGAGCGCAGAAATAGTCCAGCGCCGTCCGAATAACTTCCCGGTCCGAATCGAGCGCTATGGGCAGGGCGGCAAGCTGAGGACTTAGACCGGTGATGCAGTTGACGGCCGTTACCCGAGGATCCACTTTGTCGGCAAGACGCCTCGAGATGAGGTCGGCAAGACCAACTCCGATCGCATTGCCGTGAGAATCGGGCGTAAGGTCGAGCGCCACAAGGCACCGCACCACCGGCCGATCGAACGCGGCGAAATCCAAAAGGCGACATCGCCCAACTACGTTGGTGTCGATGCCCGTGCCGCTGATCTGCTTGCCTATTTGTTCAATGATCAAAAGATCGATATCGTCGACCGGAAGAGCGGGGCTGTTCGCCCGCACCTCCTCAAGAAGTTCGGCTTCACGCGCCATGATCTCATCCGCCGGTATTCCCACAATACGGGACAAACAATGATCGGCGTCTTCAATCAAAGCCAGCCCGGCAACCACGGGCGCCTCACGCAAAACCGTCTCGGCGACTTTCGGCATGTGGTCACGAAGCCCCGGAGTACCCATCCCATGCATGGCGATCGCCTGCCGGTGCTTGCCCGCCCCGATCACGAGCATCTTGCACAGCCCCGACTCCCATCTCCCATGAAAGTTGGTGTGCGGCTTAATCCGGTTTACCACGACAATAGCCTCGGCTTCGGAAGCATGACGATCCAAGTAGACGGGCACTCCCGCATCGGTGAGCCCCAATTGCACAACTTCCATACCGCTTTTTATCGGACACCCCATGACCGATTCGGTAATGCCGAGACTCGCCAATGCATCAAGCTGCCCCTCGGCCGTTGCCCCACCGTGACTTCCCATCGCCGGAAATAGGAAAGGCTTGGCGCCTAAATCTCTGATGTAGCCGACAAGGGCACGAAGCACTGCGGCGTACGAGGCAATGCCCCGACTCCCCGCCGTGATCGCCACCGACATCCCCGGACGAACCGCGGCGCTAATGCCGGCAATGTCGCACTGCTCTTTCACATGCACCCCGATTTTGTTTACCGGCAGCGCATTGCGATGCAAGCTTTGCACGCACGTAACCATTCGAGGAAAACGCTGATTAATTTCGGCCATCAACATGTCTGTACAACACCTATTCCGTGCTTTGTGTCCCGGCTCCGTGCCTATTGAGCTTGCTACGACCCTCCACCCGTTCACACTCCCGGCTCTTCGAGAGCCTCAGATACCGGAGACTGAACGGGGTATTTGCGAGGGAGCACTGAAAAAGGTTCGGTGTTTTCGTATCAAACGCTATATGAACTCAGCGGAAATTCTCGCCGACCGAAGCTCCAATATCCAGCCCACCCTACAAC
>WJJU01000134.1 GCA_014729595.1 Chitinivibrionales bacterium | reverse complement strand
GGTTACCGAAGTAGTAAGAGTTACCATTTCCGCAAGGTTCTTGGCGCATTTGAGAACAAACACGGCAGGTAATGAATCGCCGACGCTTAAGGTTTGCGTAATCCTTGGTCCGCCGGGAATTACCACTCAGGCATCAACGCACTAAAAAAATGTGCACTGATAGTTTTGGGGATACGCCGGTGTTTTGTTGTTGCCAAGTCGTTCTTGACCAACCTCGGGGCCGAATCCGTTTGCCGCACCCACCGTACACACACCGCCATTTTGTTTTCACTTGACCATACCGGGTGAGGAAAGCTATTTCCTTGTATGCCGGTGGACGGGGTGCCTCGTTCCGCCACGTTAACTTTGTCGGGAGACGCAAATTGGGACAGGTCAAGATCCGGGCGACAAAAGGCCGTGAGGAAAGGCCGACGCATTCGAAATTCCCTCCACGGAGCAAAGACGAACACCAACTTCGAAACGAGCAAACAGGCGTACCCCAAAAAAAATGGCGTTTCTTATTGCCGCACGAAATTCGAGCTTTGACGGCCAACGGCAATGCTTGTGAAGACTGGGACAAGGTGCTGGTAAGTAACGAATTCGATCCGTCCCGTATCCGCAACAATTCCTTTTCGGGCCTTGTACGTGTCGGGCGGATTACACAAAGCATGATCGAGTACAACGATTCTCGGCGTCACGTGGGGATTACCAACAGCCGTATCGTTTCGTGTGATATCGGCGATGACTGTGCGGTTCACGACGTGCATTATTTGGCACACTACCTTGTAGGAAATCGTACGCTGATTACCGATGTCGACGATATGCACGTCACCCGTAACGCCACGTTCGGCAACGGAGGTATCATAGAAGCGTCGCCTAAAAAGGACGGCTTATGGATCGAGCTGATAAATGAGAGCGGAGGAAGAGCGGTTCAGCCATTCGACGGCATGCTGCCGGCCGACGCCTACCTATGGGCGCGCTTTCGCGACGACGCGGCGCTGCAACAGAGGTTTATAGAGATAACTCAGGCACAACTGGATACGAAAAAGGCCTTTTACGGCACGATCGGCGAGGAATGTGTTATTCGAAGCAGTCGAATCATCACCGATGCGGCCATCGGCTCACACTGTCTTTTGGAGGGGGTCAATAGAATTTCGAATGTAACGATCAGGTCCCGCGAAGATTCGCCGACTCGCGTGATCGACGGAGTGGAGCTTGTCGACGGGATACTTGGCTGCGGAAGCAATGTCCTCAACGGGTGCAAAGCGATGCGCTTTGTACTGGGCGAGAATACCACCCTAAAAAACGGAGCGCGCCTTCTCCATTGTGTTCTCGGCGATAATTCTACGATCTCTTGTTGCGAAGTGCTGCATAACCTCCTGTTTCCGTCACATGAACAGCATCACAACAACTCTTTCTTAATTGCGTCGCTCGTTGGCGGACAGAGCAACCTTGCGGCAGGCGCCACGGTTGGCTCGAACCATAATAGTCGTGCAAATGACGGCGAAATTATGGCCGGTCGAGGGTTTTGGCCCGGTCTCAGCACCTCTCTGAAGCATTCCTCCCGCTTTGCGTCGTTTACGCTGATAGCGACGGGAACATATCCCTATGAAATTTCGCTTCCCCTTCCCTTCTCGCTTATTAGCTCCGATCCCCTCACGGGCGGACTTAGGGTCATGCCCGCTTATTGGTGGCTTTACAACATGTATGCTCTCATGCGCAACACCTGGAAATTCCGGAAACGTGACGGACGAAAAGCGAAACTCCAAAACATCGAATTCGAGTTTCTCGCCCCCGATACCGTCGAAGAAATATTCATCGCCCGTGAACTACTCGAAGTGTGGACGGCCGAGGCATATCTGCGTGACCGCGGAACACCTTTAGAGGGTGCCCAAAAGAAGGATCTTCTTGAACGGGGACGCGCTCTACTGACCGGGCCGGCTTCCGACATGCCGGGGCTCGTTGTCGGCGCGGAGAGTATCGCCCGCACCAAACAGCCTACGATAATTCAAAAGCCCCGCGATGCATATCGGGCTTATGGGCAAATGCTGCTTTACTATGCCGTGACCAACCTTCTCGCCTACCACGAAACTCACAAAGATGCAAGTACTGCGGCGATGGCTCAAGAACTATCGGGGTTGCGCCAATCACGATGGGAAAATGTAGGCGGACAAATCATTGCCCGGGAAGACCTCGAAAATATCCTGAAAGCGATAAGGGAGGGCACATTAGACAACTGGGAGAGTATCCATAGCGCCTATGACGAACTTTGGGAACACTACCCGGGCGATAAATGCCGCCACGCTTTCGCAACGCTCCAATGTCTGACGGCGGTCGGTTCTTTGTCGCATGCCCAATGGACGGCATCACTTGATGAAGCGTGTAAAATCCAAGAATATGTTCGAGATCAGGTTCGCGAAACCCGGGCCAAAGACTTCGAGAACACCTTTCGTCACGCAACGTTTCGCAACCCAAAAGAAATGGAGGCCGTCGTTGGAACACTCAACGAGAACGATTTTGTGCGTCTTGTCGAAGAGCAAACCGCGGCATTTCGCAAACGTATCGAAAACATCAAGGAAAGCTTACAAGGCGGCGGGAAATAATTTTGCATGCTTCGGAGCGCATTTAGTATTGGTCCATAGCTGATATTCCGATTTTCAGGACGATAGAGTATTCCGCCTACAGCGAGCGACCAAATCCTTGATCAGCTTATGTCCCTCCGTGACATGCTGAATGACAAAGCCGGTGTCGAACCCACCTTCCTCCGTCGAGGGCGTGCACCAGACGCTTCGCGCATCCACGTGCAACTCAACACCTTCCGGAAAGCTTGCGGGAAGCTTGAGGGCCAAATGTGAGACAATTCCCATAGGATTGGGATGCGGCCCGTTGAGTTTCATACCTTCGATGGTTATGTCCACCAATTCACCGACAAGCTCGGATGTTTCACGATCGAACACTTTTAATCGAGGAACAACGGGAACCCGCTCCAGTTTGCGGTAATTGGAACTTCCCATGCTTTCTTCCGGCGAAAGAATTGCACCGCTAATGTCACAATCGAGCGTAGCGAAATCACCGCCTTCAGACAAACCTACGGCGCGAAGGTCGGCGCCGCGAAAGTCGTCCTTGTGGTGTTCGGTCCCCAGAAGGGCCCCTCGAAGATCGGCTCCGGATAAATCGGCGTTACTACATAACGAATCGACAAAGCAAGCACCGCGAAGGTCGGCGCCGCGGAAATCCGCGTTGTCGAAACGCCCATAAGCAAGATCCGCGCCGCGAAGGTCGGCGTTGACAAAGCCGGCGGCGCGGCAATTTGCCTTGGCAAAATGAATTCCACGAAGGTCGGCACCGCCAAGGTTGGTCGCTACAAAACCGGTCCCGACGAGTGTGAATCCCCGGAGATCGATCCCTGACAAGTTTTTGCGTGAAAGATCGAGACCGTTTAAATCGCGCAATTCGATTTTCCGCTCGTCGATCCCGATCGCCGAAAGCACTTCGCGCGTGTGTTCATTCATGCGTATCCTCTATCCAACTGCCCGTGTCTTGCGGCTTGCTCGAGACATCTCACACCATCGGATGCTCGAGGCGATACTATGACTCTTCATCGGCAACTACGCCGTCGCCACGATGAGCGATGCGCCCCGAAGCACACTCGGGTACCCGGCGCCGCGACCACGTGCTGATGCGAGCGGAAACGACGCTGCATCATAGCGTGTCCGGTACACCTATAATTATAGTATCTTGCAAAACAACCCATGTCAAGAGCATGGTATGAGCAACAGACGTTCACCGAGGAGCATTTGTCCCTTCAACGGCAATCGCGGTGCGTCCGCAAGGACGATTCAGTCAGCTAAGAAAGCGCGTGAAAACTCTTTTTTTCCGCTCCATGGCCCCAAAAAAAACGGGTCGGAGCAGAAGCTACTCCGACCCGAACTGAACGCCGCCCTGGCAAGGCAACCCACTATATGGACATACCAACGCCGGCGTCCCTTCCCCCTAATTGCTTGAACATAATCCCGAATCTGAGATCCGGAACAGTTCATCGGCCACCCTATTAAAGCGCCTTTACAACGTTAGTGGCGGAGACGGCTAAAATGGTTCATTTTTTTTAGAAAAATGAATAACCATTCCTTAGATCACCGCCGAGCAACAGAAAGGAGGCCATGAATTCGAAACTCCACTCATGCAACCATCGAACGCGCTATTTCGCGACGAGTGAAATCATCGTTCATAACTGCTCTTTAACCACGGCCCGCTCCCCCGTCGTATATTTGTGTGCGTTATGAAATACACAACAAAGCATCGACCTAAAACAATGAGACCCGCTCCGAAGAATTTCTCTGCCGTGACCATTATACTCGTATGTTTAGGATGCGGCGAAAGCGAACAAGTGTCGGGCACGCCGCGGGTATTTGTAACAATTCCTCAGCAAGCTGAGCTGGTTCGTCTGGTGGCCGGAGACGTGGTGGACGTGCATACTCTTTTGCCGGCCGGCCAAAGCCCTCACTCGTTCTCACCTACCGCCCGCCAAATGACGGCGCTTGCCGAAGCAAGCTCTATTTTCGTATCGGCGTTGAACTTGAGGAGGTCATGATTCCCAAGATCAAGGGAATGCGCCCCAACCTGCCGATTGTTGACCTCCGTCGCGGTGTGCATCTCCGCAAAATGGGAAATGACCATACGCACGGCGAATGCCACCACCATGGAGCCCACAAGCATTCCGCACATCACGACGATGAAAATCATGGCGGCAAAGACCCTCATATCTGGCTTAGTCCATAAATAGCCAAAATTATGAGTCAAACCATTCGTGACGGGCTCACACAGCTTTTGCCGTCGGACTCCATCCGATTCAAAACTAATTGCCGTCGGCTTGAAAAACGACTCGATTCCTTGGATTCGGTAATAGCGGAAGCGCTAAAGC
>WJJU01000019.1 GCA_014729595.1 Chitinivibrionales bacterium | reverse complement strand
GTGGACCGATTATTCGGTATCGGTAACACTGGGCTACGGAAGGAAGTCGGCGGGAAAAGTTGGGAATAATGTCGGTTTCGATGCTTACAAAATCCGTACTTTGGATGATGCCGATTTCGGTTCGGGATTGAAGATAACCAAAATTGGAAGGAAATATAAGCTTGCCAACACCCAGGAGCACTGGAGCCTGGAAGGCAGGCCGATGATTCGCGAAGCTGCGCTGGACTATTATCGTCAACACCCGGATTTCGCACAGGAAATGGTGGAACATCCTCCGCTGAAGAGTCTTTGGGAAGAGCATAAATACGACGAAGGATATCAATGGGGCATGGTTATAGACCTAAACGCCTGTATCGGTTGCGGAGCCTGCACTATCGCATGCCAGAGCGAGAACAATATCCCGATAGTGGGTAAGGAGCAGGTTCGTAACGGAAGGGAGATGCATTGGATTCGTATCGATCGTTATTTCTCCGGGAAGATAGAAAAGCCGGAAATGGTGTGTCAACCGGTACCATGCATGCATTGTGAGAATGCTCCTTGTGAGACGGTATGCCCTGTCAACGCCACCGTGCATGACGATGAAGGCTTGAACGTTATGACGTACAACCGCTGCATAGGGACTCGGTATTGCTCCAATAACTGCCCGTACAAAGTGCGAAGATTCAATTTCTTTAATTATACATCGGATACACCGGAATCGATGAAGATGGCAAACAATCCTGATGTTACGGTGCGTTCCCGCGGCGTGATGGAGAAATGTACATATTGTGTTCAGCGGATAAACTGGGCGAAAATCGACGCGAAGAGGGAAGGAAAGGAAGTTCCGGACGGAGCTATACAAACCGCCTGTCAGCAGGCATGCCCGGTGAATGCGATTACGTTCGGCAACATTCGTGATTCGGAGAGCAAAGTTGCTAAGCTTAAGAAGTCGAATCGCAACTACGCCATGTTGGAAGAATTAAATGTCAAACCGCGCACCACTTATCTGGCGAAAATAAGAAATCCTAATCCGGAATTGGAACCTGATGATAAGGAGCATAGTTAATCGAATCTTTGCCGGTGTGTGTCTCTCAAAGTATTCCATGGTTTTTGCGTGAAGTGATTAAATGAGTACAACCGTATCAGAACAACCATTAATAACAGGCAAACAGAATTTCGAGACGGTTTCTGATAAAATCAGCAGCATCGTCGAAAGTAAGACTCCGCGGATGTGGTATCTGGCATTCGCGATATCGAGCTCGCTGGCTATAGTGCTTTTTAGCATGATCGGTTACCTGGTTTGGGAAGGAATAGGAATCTGGGGCGTGAATATTCCGGTCGGCTGGGGATGGGCTATAGTGAACTTCGTGTTCTGGGTCGGTATCGGTCACGCTGGCACGCTTATATCTGCCATTCTGTTCCTGCTGCGTCAAAAATGGCGCACTTCGATTAACAGATTCGCCGAAGCAATGACATTGTTCGCCGTTATTTGCGCCTTGATTTTTCCCGGGATACATGTAGGCAGAATCTGGGTGGCATACTGGATGTTTCCGATTCCTAACCAGATGTCGATGTGGCCTAATTTCCGCAGCCCATTATTATGGGACGTTTTTGCAGTTTCGACTTATTTCACCGTTTCCCTGCTTTTCTGGTATGTGGGTTTAGTTCCCGACCTGGCAACATTGCGAGACCGCGCTAAAACCAAGCTCAAGAAGTATGTACTGGGCGCGCTCTCCCTGGGGTGGAGGGGTGGAAATAGACAATGGAAGCATTACGAAATAGCATACCTGCTTCTTGCGGGACTATCCACACCATTGGTTTTGTCTGTTCATAGTGTGGTGAGTACCGACTTCGCAACCAGTATCCTTCCGGGTTGGCATACCACCATCTTCCCGCCCTATTTTGTCGCCGGTGCGATTTACTCCGGTTTCGCTATGGTGATGACTCTGGGGATAATGGTCAGGAAGATATATTCGTTGGAGAATTTCATAACCATCAAGCATCTGGAGAAGATGGCTAAGATAATGCTACTTACCGGTATGATGGTCGGCTATGCGTATAGCGTCGAGTTTTTTATGGCATGGTATAGCGGAAATCCATACGAAGCATTCACATTTTTAAACCGTGCTTTCGGTCCCTATGCATGGGCATACTGGATTATGATTTCATGTAATGTACTCGTACCGCAATTGTTCTGGTTTAAGAAGCTGCGTACAAGTGTCCCGGTGCTTTTCATTGCTTCAATATTGGTCAATGTAGGTATGTGGTTCGAAAGATTCGTGATCGTGGTGAGTTCTCTTTCACGTGACTTTTTGCCTTCGAGCTGGGATTATTATACTCCTACGGTTTTCGACATCGGAATTTTTGTCGGCTCTTTCGGGCTGTTCCTTTCGCTGTTTTTGCTGTTCTTGCGTTTTGTACCGATAGTAGCAATTTCGGAAGTCAAAGGTGTTCTGCCGCAAGCTGATCCTCATCATG
>WJJU01000133.1 GCA_014729595.1 Chitinivibrionales bacterium | reverse complement strand
CATTCATGGAAAAACCGGTTGCGAACATCTCCGGCAGCACCACGAGACTTCCGGGAGCTATCGTGCTTCGCGCCAATAGTTCATCCACCTTTCGGCAACTACTCACTTTGTCTTCCCAAGCCGGATCATACTGTACTCCTACAACGTGCATTGAATCCTCCGCGTGCGGTTGGCTCAACATATACTAAAAGAAGATACTTTAGCGTGAGATAATCTTCCAACCTTTAGCATATTAAGCGAAAAAAGAATACGAAAAACTAAATCCCGAATCCAGCCCTCAGTTCATATACATATTCATACTATTACCACGAATTTAGCGTTTCCAAATGATGTTTCAGTGAATATCAGCTAAGGCTCAAAGAGAGTATCAAGAGGGTTGGAAAGGTGCCGTATGGCTTTGGATGAAAGAACTGGTGACGAGATTGATTCACTTGTGCGGATGCTCGGGGTTCCGGCCCGCTTTGGGTCGCATAATCCTCATTTTTCCGTCTCTGAACGAGAGTTCACATTCAATCACGCCGCACAGCAAGGAGCTTCACCAACGACGGAAAAGCTCTGGGTGATCTATGACCATGATCGCGTTGTCGGTTATCTGAAAAAGGCGTGTGAGTTCGCCGAGGGGCTTCGATTGATCGGTTTTGATCCCACGAACATGCCCAAAGCGCTCAATCTTCCCACCGGTAGGCTCCATCACGATACGGAACTCGGGCCGGTGATGCAGTCCTGCAAATGCTACGATAGCGGTGAGGGCCTCAAGAGCATTCCGGAGGAAGTACCATACGAGTTCGAGGTGGCACCCTCATCGGTTATGGTGCGTCGTCGGTATAAGGGCCAGGTCAACACATTGGTATTGAGCTGCGATCCGGTGCTAGGGTATACGGTAGAGGCTGAGCATACTATAGGCCAGGGGGGCGAAGCGGTTTGGGTCGCAAAAGCGATGTCGCCGGGGACGTATGAACCTTGGCCGCAGCGGATCCGGTACCGTCGAGTAGCCTACACACCGGCGGGGACTCAAGAATACCGTGGATTCTACACCAGCAATACTTCGTTGGCGTGGGCTAATGCGAAACAAAGGCAACTGTCCATTCGCGACGGTGGGTTTGTTGCATTTCTGGAAGACAGTCGAGGATGGGGATGCGCGTTTTGCCGTTTGGGCGGCGGGGATTCGTTGCGGGCAAAGGTCTGCGAAGCGCATAATATTTGGCATCAGCAGGTTCAGGTTCCGGAGGATCGTATTATTCGCCAACGCCTGGTGGGCCTTCCTCCCGAGATCAACGAGTATCTTTGCGATCGACTGGTTGTCGAAACGCCGGTTGATGCACGTTTTGTACAAATTGCCCTCGATGAAGATTTCGAGTCCTGGCCATACCCGATTACTTCGAGTATACGAGGGATAGTGCTGGATCGTCCCAAGATATCATTGCGTACCAATGGTGACGGTACAAGTACCTGCTTGGTGTTTTCGAGTGATTTAGTATCGAAGTATCCCCAGATCGGTCTTGAACCTGGTTCTCATTATCGTTGTCGTGCGCGCCTGATGGCCGAAAGCGGGACCGCATACATCAGCGGCCGAACCTATGAGTGGTCTCCCAGAAACGCCGAAAAAGACGGGACATGGTATCGGGAATATTGTACCGACTCGGTAAAAGAGGGCGAAGGATGGCGGGAAGTCTCTTTCGATGTGACGACTCCCGCATGGGATCCGTTTATCGATATACGGTTCCATGTTGAGAATGGAACGGCGTGTTTGGATAGTTTTGCCCTCAAGAAGGTTGTAGCGGGAAGTGAGTCAAACGGCGGACGGCATATCCGGTAGTATGCATCAACATTACATGCACCTTCCTGCGAAACCGTCGGATGGTATGTCTATGCAAGTTAACCGGTTATATTTGATCTAATTCATAATAATGGGAGGGAGTGTCGTATGTTTCTAAGCAGATCGGGAGTAGTGTGTTGGGCTGCGATAGCGGTCTTCGGCATCGGATTGGCGCGATCGGAGGTAATCCGCGTAGAGGATCACTTTCCCGTGGAGGGAATCGCAGCGGCCATGGACAGCGTGGTTGAAGCTCTGGTGGGCCAAATGGATTCCGGTGATGCTCTTATTCTCTCGGAGTATATCAGCATCCATAATGTTAACCTAAGCGATGTGCCGGAAGGTATTCAGTTCATCGGCGGCAAGGGTGACCAAATGCGCTTTTCGGGCCAGGTCAAAGGGGTGAGCTTTTTCAAGTCGCGATATGGAATCAACACCACTAACGCCACGCTTGAAAATTGCTTTTTTATTCATACTGACGGCAACTTGAACCTCGGGGACGTGACCGAGACCTATTGGCTCGATCAAAGCGGCGCCGTAAAGGTTGACGGAACGATGACCAACAGTACCGGTTTGTGGATGCGGTACAACCATGAGCGCCAGGCTACTTCGACACCAAGTTTTCACTTTAAGCTTCATGGTTCTGGCGATAATGTACGTATTCTCATGATGGTTGAACACAACCAGAGTAATCTGCGACCGGCACTCGTGGTGGAAGATGGAAACGGGATCGCTTTTGCCGGAGGTTCCACGGAGGGCTGCAGCGCCCATGAGAATTCGATTTTTCCCTACGAATTGATTAACTGCGAAAACGTATACCTCGGACTTAGGCGTTTTTTCGCCGGTCGTCCTTATGATCCGGGTCCAGAAAGCTGGACCGGTCGTCCTAAAATCTCCTTGCGCGTCTCAGGCCGGGGAAACATTCTCGACAACATCGTCGATCTCGGTAACCCGCAGTATTATTCTCTGTTATGCGAAGACAAGTATATGCAGGCATGGAGCTGCTGTCTTGAAAAACCGGCCGATTTCGAGGTGGAGAATCAAGAGCATTTTCTGGTCTCCTTTGTCACCAATGCAATGCCGCCGGTTGACAGTGACTGGATTGAACCGCGCAATATAGACAATGAAAAGGTTTTCGTTTATGTTGGCCCGGACGGCAATACGGTGGATCTTACCCAAGACGGCGCGACACTTCCGACAGGAACAATGCTCCAGGAACCTCCCTCACTGCCCTCATGCAACATCCCCGATCTTCCTGAGTTCAACTATATGGATGTTGCGGGATTTGGTCGGGAATTGATTGATTCGGGCGCCGATCCCACGGGACAGACTGCTTCCGACTCGGCGTTCGGCAAAATACTCGCAAAAAGAAAAGTGCTCGAAATTCCGCCGGGCACATACCTGTTGAACGATCCGCTTATGGTCAGCGACTGGGCCAAAAAACCAAGATGGATCGCCGGTGCCGGCCGGGATTCAACATTCATCGTTTATAATGGTGCAGGTCCGGTGATAACGGATTACAAAGCGGCCGCGCTCAAGATCACCAATTTGACCATCAAAGGCGGCGATTACGGTTTCAAGCTTAACAAGACTAACAGCTTTCAGATGAATGTCACCTACACGGACTATAACATAGCCGGCGTCTACAAGCCCGGTGGCAATATGGAACAATGCCGATTTATCGGGTGCAAATTCGTTGGAGGTGAATACGGCTGGCGGCTCAACGAATTCTCCGACAAGTATCTCCTGTACGGATGCGAGTTCGAAGGCCACTCAAAAGGCGGGATAGTCTGCACGGGTCTTACCAACTGGCAAGGCGGCATATTCAACTGCACCTTTAAGGACATCGACGGTTACGGCGTTGCACTGTTGGGCGGCGGCGGCAACGGCTATGGGCCCTATTGTTACCGTATTGATAATTGCACGTTCGACAATTGCGGATCGGCAACCAAGCCGGTGATCCACAACGGCTATGGCTGGCTCGGCGCCGTCAGCAACAGCACCATAACTTCGAGTAAGCAGGTCTACGCCGGCTTTAAGGGCAATTTCGCAATTCTCGAGAACCTTGAATTCGATCTCAACCTTCAAAGCGACACCGCTCTCTACCTGGGACACCAGCGGTACGAGAAAACGGCGGGAGTCGGCATGAGCCGTCTGGTGAACGTAACAACCAACGGAAAGATCGGGTTTCTTTCACTCGATTTTATGAAAGAGTTGGAGACGCAATACGGCGACACTGTCCATAGTGGCTATTATGATGGTCTATACAGCGACAAACCGTGGGCATTTACCTATTTGTTCAACAGGGTCACCAGCGATAATTTCAACATCTCGTATGGACTGGTAAAAGACCGCGGCGGGGTGACCGTTGAATTGGGCGACACCTCCCGGGTGGGCGTAGACCGACAAAAAAATATTCGCGCCCGATTTATGGGTGATGCCGGTGCGCCACCGGTATTCTACACAATCCGCGGTCGTCGCATCAACAAGCTTGTCGATCCCATGCTGAGGAATTTGCCGACCGGTATGGTCTACATCGCCAAGCCCAAGCATGGCAAAGCCGTTAAGAGGGTCAAGGTAAATCGATAACGGCGGATGTCCCGCGGCACTTCTTTTTTTTCCATGGTCGGCGCTGAAAAGTGCCGGCCCCTTTTTATTTTCTTTAACACATAAAGCAAAGAAAGAACACTGAACCCAAAGAGCCGGTTACCGTAGAGCCGGCCGAAATGTATTTATTGTAACGATCTT
>WJJU01000132.1 GCA_014729595.1 Chitinivibrionales bacterium | reverse complement strand
TATAGACGCTTTCACTATACTCTGTCGGGTGCGGCATCGTACCAGGCATTCGTAGAGTTTGTTGAAAGCCTTGTAGCGGCGGAATTGGGATGCGCCATACAGGATTTCCGGGTAACAGCCCAAAATCGCGGCGCCGTGACTATCAATGCCGAACTAGTCATCACCACCTACGATTGATCGGCCATGAAACTGCGAATTGTCGGCGGCTCCTTGAAACGGAGGGTGATGGAAGTTAAGGGAGGCCTTGACGATTTTCGTCCGACGCTGGAACGTACCCGCGAGGCACTGGCGGAATCACTCAAGACGCGAATTTTTGGAGCATCGGTGGTGGATCTTTGTGCCGGAAGCGGCATTTTTGGTTTTGAAATGCTGAGTCGCGGAGCCGCGTATGTACATTTTGTTGAAGATCACCGCGGTCGTGCGGCTGCAATCAAGAGCATTTCACGCCGGTTCGGAGTTGAGCAACAGTGCCGTGTAATTGTTTCGGACGTCGACAAATTCCTGCAACGTACCCAAGACCTCTATGATATCATTTACTTTGATCCTCCCTATGATGTTGAGGGTTTGGCCGCACTGCTTCCAGAGGTGGTCACGCATCTGTCCGACGGCGGGATCTGCTTATACGAACACCGCAAGGGAGACGGACACGAATGTTTAATCGACCGACAGGAGGGAGTGGAGAGTCGTCACCGGAACTATGGTCGAACTCGGGTTGATTTCATAACAAGAGTCGCGCCACTCAACCGGAACACCGTCTCCGACGTACGGTCGAAGGACGACGACTGAGCGACGGATCTCCGGCTCCAAAGGAGGATTTTCATGCCAGTTGCGATATACCCGGGTACTTTCGACCCGGTCACCTTTGGCCATATCGACATCGCCATTCGCGCCTCAAAGATATTCAGGAAGGTTTATGCCGTGGTGGCGGAGAATCCCACCAAAAAGCCTCTCTTTTCGGCACGGGAGCGACGGGAAATGCTTCAGGAAGCGCTCGGGGAGCATAAAAAAATCGAAGTTGTGACCTATGCGGGGCTTATCGCCAACTGCGTACGTGACTATCAGGCCACCGCGATTATCCGTGGGCTTCGTGCTCTATCTGATTTTGAATACGAGTTCCAGATGGCCTACACCAATCGTAATCTCAACGATAAGGCCGACACCGTTTTTCTGATGCCAAGTGTAGAGTATACCTATCTGAGTTCATCGATGGTAAAGCAACTGTCGCGGCTGGAGGGTGATGTAAGTTCATTTGTTCCTGAATTTGTGCGCCTGGAGCTTCTTCGCAAAATGGGCAAAGAGAGGTAAAGCGGACTCATGATGTCATACGATCACTCATCGTTACCAAAGGGTATCCGCAACCTGCTCATCGCCAACGTAGCGGTGTTTCTGTTTGAAATACTGCCGTGGATCGGCAAGTGGATATTCGCTCAGCTTTCTCTGGTACCGGCGCTTGTGTTCGGTAGTGGTCATATATGGCGTTTGGTTACCTACATGTTTCTTCACGA
Source organism: Chitinivibrionales bacterium (assembly GCA_014729595.1). Taxonomy (GTDB): domain Bacteria; phylum Fibrobacterota; class Chitinivibrionia; order Chitinivibrionales; family WJMI01; genus WJJU01. Next base: position 1,641 of record WJJU01000132.1, on the reverse strand, counting down.
CCCGCGCCCAGGGGCCATTTGGCATCTTGCATTCAATATGCTCGCACTGTGGATGTTTGGTGTGGAGATGGAGAGGATGTGGGGGACGCGTCGCTTTATCGTGTTCTACTTTTTGTGCGGTGTCGGCGCGGCGATACTGAGTGTACTCACGTGGCACACGCGGATTTTCGGGGCGTCAGGCGCGGTACTCGGCGTACTCACCGCCTATGCGTTTTTCTTCCCTCACCGACGAATATTATTATTCTTTATTTTCCCTGTTCCGGTTTGGGTCGCCGTTACGATTATCGGTTTCATTTCATTGATATTTTCCGTAAGTGGTGCGGGGGGTATAGCTCACCTTACCCATTTAGGCGGAATCATCATCGCGCTCATTTACCTTAAGACCTACACACCGGTCACGGAGGCTATTGGGCATTGGCAGGGGAGGCGGGAAGAAAAACACATGCGCCGGCGGGCCGAAGAAAAGGTTTCTCGTGCGCGCTATTTCGAGGAAGTTGTCGATCCGATACTCAAAAAGATAAACGAACAGGGAATGAAATCGCTGACACGCGCGGAGCGGAAAGAACTCGAAAAGGCATCTCGAAACAGTCCGGAAAAAATGCGAAAAAGTAAGATCGTACCGTTTGACATACACCGGAAACGCTCGCGCTGACACCTTTGTGTTTGCTTTGCGCCGGAGGATAATCGTATATTTGGTGTTTGTTTTCAAGGGCCCATAACTCAGTCGGTTAGAGTGGCGGACTCATAATCCGTTTGTCCTAGGTTCGAGTCCTAGTGGGCCCACTTCCTTTGAAGGAGGGATCGTTGCAGATGCTTTTCGGGTTTGGTTCAACCGTCCTGATAGAACCGCATCGATTCAGCCGGTCAAAAATTGAAATTATTGAAGCACTCTCCCTTTTTGGGGGGTGCTTTTTGCGTTTTTCGAGTCATAATTTAGGACACACCCGATACTCTGCGAGCAAGACAATATGAACAATGACCTCAAAAACCTCGTACGTCTGCAAGACATAGATCTTCGAATCCAGGAGCTGGAGAGTTCGAAGAAGGAGTTCCCCAAAGAAGTCGAGGATCTTGAAGGTGCTGTCGGCCGTGCGTCGAACGATACCGCTCAAATCGAACGGAAGCTTGAAGAGGCACAAAAGGCGAAGAGGGATGCCGAAAGGGAGATAGAAGATGCACGAAACTCATTGGAGAATACGCAAGATCGTTTGAGCAAAATCACCACTAATCGCGAATACGATGCGGTTCACGCCGAAATCGAGTCACATAAACATGTATTGGGCAACGGTGAGACAAGGCTCAAAACGCACTCGGAAGAGATCGCTAAACTCGAATCCGCTCTTGAAGAGGCTCGACGGCAGCAAGAAGAATTGCGGGGAGAAAACGAACCGCGAGCATCGGAGCTTAAGGAGCGTATCGCCACAATTGATTCAGAAATAGCAAAGGTGAAAGAAGAAAGAGACGCTGTCACTTCGCAAATCTCCAAACCCAATCTCCGCCCGTACGAGCGTATTCGCAACCGACGCAAAGCGGGGCATGCGATCGGTCTTATCAGCGATAGTGATCGGGCGTGCCCAGTTTGCTTCAAGGTACTCGAAGTTCAGCTCCTCAACGAAATCCGCAAGGGAAGCAAGCTTGCTA
>WJJU01000018.1 GCA_014729595.1 Chitinivibrionales bacterium | reverse complement strand
GGAGGTTCTCTATCGCGAATGAACCGTTTGTTTCAACAAGGACGGTATAGCCCAAATCGAGGAGTCCGCCGCAAAGATTCGGCGTGTCGCTTTGGCACAGGGGTTCTCCACCGGTAATCTCGACCGTTCGGCATCCAAAGGTGGCGAGCCGCGCCATGATTTGATCGATGCTAAGTTCGGCGCCTTGAGTATGAGCATGACGGGTATCGCAGTAGGTACACGAAAGATTGCAGCCGGCAAGCCTTACGAATGAGCAGACAATGCCGGCCCGCGTGGATTCGCCTTGAATACTTTTGAAGATCTCGCAGACTTTCATCGTTATTCAAAATATGCGGCGCAGCTTCCGGGAGTCTCTTGGACTTCTACTCGGGCAATGCGGCATCGTCCGTCGTTGATTCGCTTGCTCAAAGTATCGAAGAGATGGCGGGCAATATTCTCGGAAGAGGGATTGCCTTTGGCTCCGGTAAACGCTTCGTTGAGGTCGGCATGGTCGAGTGGTGCGACCGCTTCACGGAGATGGGCTCTGAGGTCACGGAAATCGATCCCAAGCCCCAGCTCGTTGAGCTGCTCACACTGGACGAATGCTCGTACGAGCCAGTTGTGCCCATGGACCCGCTCGCAGGAGCCCTGGTAGTCTCGAAGATGATGGGCTGCGGAAAACGAAGTCTCCGCGATGATCTCGTACATCTTGTGCTCCTTTTCGGAATGGAAGAAAAAAAATAGGTTAATCCGGCGGTGCCCCGCAGAGTGGTGTATTCGATTGAATGTGAGGATTCGTCGCGGCCGAGTTCATTAGTTATATTCAAAGAATTATTTAATTGGGGGCGGGAACACTCACCGGAAGGCTGTTTGTTGCGGAAAGAAGAGTCTTCGGCGGTTTATAGGATTTTAGACGCTAACATCAACAGGCTACGTGAAGGTCTGCGGGTAATCGAGGAATACGCCCGCTTTGCCGCCGTCGAAGAGAACGTCTCTCTTGAGCTGAAAAGTCTTCGCCATTCTCTCCGGGAACTTGAGGACGCCGTTGGCCGTGACAATCTCTTGAATAGTCGTGATACCGTGACGGATCCATTTTCGGGAGAAGGTAGAGCCGAGGAATTCTGTCGGCGAGGGGCGGTTGATGTATGCATCGCAAGCTTTCGCCGTGCGCAAGAAGCCGGTCGAGTTCTTGAGGAGTATATCAAAGTGACGACGTTCCCCGAAGTGTCAAATAGGGCAAAGGCGATCAGATTCGCATTGTATGATCTCGAAAAGCGGATGATAGCAGGACTTCGGCACGATGGCAGAGCGCAAGAGTAAGAACCAAAAAAAGAAAGAGTCGGCAAAACAGCAGCCCAAAGGGCGGCTCGGCCCGGATATATGGGGGGTGGTTTTCCTCGGTGTGGGGCTGCTCGTGCTTATCTCGCTTGTTTCACACCTTGTTAACCCCGCCGACAATATTCTGGGTCCTTATGTCGGCCGCCGGCTTTCGTCGGGTCTTGTCCGGCTGTTAGGCTCGATTGCCTCGTTCGTCGTACCACTGTCGGCCTTATATGTTGGTGTAACTTTGTTTCGCGGGGCGGGGATAGCGGGACGGATGCTCTTTTTCACCACGTTACTTACCGGAGAATTCTGCATTCTTCTCGCGATCTACGACATGCCCGCGATGGCTCAGGCCGATCGCATATTTAATCCTAATTTTATCGGTCATCTATTTGCTTATCTTCTCCATTATGTATTCGGCGTGCATCGTTTCGGTCCGTATTTTATTGTCGTGCTTGCTTTTATCATAACCGTCGCCGTCGGCTTTCATATCAATCTCCGATTGCTCTGCGGCCGTATCTGGGCGGGGATAGTCACCGCATGGCGGTGGCTGGCGGTACGGTTAAGGGGCGCGATGTCGGCTATTTTTGCCCCCCCTCCCGAGCCGCGGACGGCGGGGGTAGCGCCCGCCTGCAATGATTCAAACGCTGCAATCGCCGAGTCTGAGGTTGAGCGTGGGCCGAGGCGAAGCAAAAAAGACGCACGTGCCGAAATCGGCGGCAAAGACAAAGCGCAAGAGGAAGAGGACGAGGCCAAACGCCGGTTTGAAGAAGAGTTGGCCGCGTTTCGTCAAAAGCGAGGCGAACCTATTCGCATTATGACCGAGGATGAACGAGCGGCGGCCGAGGAGGCGCAAGACGATTCTGAGCAGGATGATGATGCCTCGGTTG
>WJJU01000131.1 GCA_014729595.1 Chitinivibrionales bacterium | reverse complement strand
TGTCCCGCTCTTCGAAGTTGCTGGGCGGCGGCCAATCCCGCGGGACCGGAGCCGACTATCGCCACTCGTTTACCCGTCTCCACCTCTGGATTTCGCGGTACGACCCAGCCCTGTTCCCACGCATGCTCGATAATCGCTAATTCGATTTGTTTTATCGTGACCGGAGCAGCGTTGATCGAAAGGGTGCACGAAGTCTCGCACGGGGCCGGACATACCCGTCCGGTGACTTCGGGGAGATTGTTGGTCAGCTCCAGCCGTTCAAATGCCTCGCGCCACTTCCCCCGGTAGACCAAATCGTTCCACTCGGGGATCAAATTGTAGACCGGACAGCCCACGCCATGACAAAACGGGATACCGCAGTCCATGCAGCGCGCCCCCTGCTCCTTCAGTGCTTCGAGCGAACGCAGGATCATTACTTCGCCGAAATCCTTAACACGCTCTTCGACGGGTCTATATTTCGGCTTGACCCGTGAATATTCCATGAATCCGGTTACCTTGCCCATTATCCGTAAACCTCCTCAGTCATCGCCACCACTTCGGTTTCTTTTGATTGCTCCTTGCGGATCCGCTCCAGCGCGCGCCGGTAATCGACGGGCATCACTTTAACGAATTGCGGCAACATTTCCGTCCAGTCCCGCAAAATGCGGGCGGCATATTCACTACCCGTCGCTTCTACGTGATTCTGAACCAGACGCTCAAGAAGCTCCTGGTCCTCTTTTGCCGGCACCGGCTCGATGTCGACCATTTCCAGATTGCAACGCGTATCGAACAACTGATTCTCATCGAGGACAAACGCGATACCGCCACTCATCCCGGCGGCAAAGTTTATACCCGTCGTTCCGAGGACGACTACGACCCCGCCGGTCATATATTCACAGCCATGATCACCGACTCCCTCAACAACGGCGGTGACACCACTATTTCGCACCGCAAAGCGTTCCCCCGCCATGCCGCCGATATAGGCCTCGCCCCCCGTCGCCCCGAAAAGATTCACATTGCCGGTTATGATATTGTTTTGTGATCGGAATGTTGATCCCTTGGGTCGATAGACGATAAGTTTTCCGCCGGACAGTCCTTTGCCGAAATAATCGTTGGCATCACCCTCAAGCTCGAATGTCACGCCGCGGGCCAGGAAGGCGCCGAAGCTCTGCCCGGCCGAGCCCGTGAATTTGCAATGGATAGTGTCGTCCGGAAGACCTTTCGAACCGTATCGTTTCGATATTTCGGCACTCAGTGTCGCACCAACCGCACGGTTGCGATTGCGAATAGAGGCGAATAGCCGTACCGACTTGCCGTTCTCCAGCGCCGCGCGCGACTGATCCACCAGCTCTTCGTCTAGCACCGCCGAAAAATCGTGCTTCTGCGGCTCAGTGCAATAAAGCGTCGCCCCCTCCGGCGCATCAACCGGTGAAAGGACCTTACTAAAATCAAGCCCGCGTGCCTTCCAATGCACAATCGCTTCCTCCATCTCCAGCGCATCGACACGTCCAACCATCTCATCGACGGACCGAAAGCCCAGCGCCGCCATGCGTTCACGCACCTCTCGGGCTACAAACCGCATAAAATTGACAAGATACTCAGGCTTGCCTGCGAACCGCTTTCGAAGCTCAGGATCCTGAGTCGCGACGCCGACCGGGCATGTGTTAAGATGACACTTTCGCATCATAATGCACCCCAGCGTCACCAACGACACCGTCCCGAAGCCAAATTCCTCGGCCCCGAGCAGCGCACCTATCACTACGTCGCGCCCAGTCTTCAGCTTCCCGTCAACCTGAACTCGTATGCGATTGCGAAGCCTGTTGAGAACGAGAGTCTGCTGGGTTTCGGCAAGTCCGATTTCCCACGGAATACCGGCATGCTTTATGGAAGAAACCGGTGAGGCTCCCGTTCCACCGTCGTGACCGCTGATGAGTACCATCTCGGCTTTACCTTTGGCGACACCGGCGGCAATGGTACCAACCCCCACCTCGGCGACAAGCTTAACCGACACGCGCGCTTCGGGATTTGCATTCTTAAGGTCAAAGATGAGTTGTGCAAGATCTTCAATCGAATAGATATCGTGATGCGGCGGCGGCGAAATAAGCATCACACCGGGAGTCGAGTACCTGACCTTTGCGATAATATCGTTGACTTTATGCCCCGGTAGTTGTCCACCCTCCCCGGGCTTGGCCCCCTGAGCCATCTTGATCTGCAACTCGCGTGAATTTACCAGGTAATTGCTGGTCACGCCGAATCGGCCCGAGGCCACCTGCTTAACCATGCTCTTTGCCGAATCGCCGTTGGGCAACGGCTTATAACGCACCTCGTCTTCGCCGCCCTCGCCGGAGTTACTCGCCGCACCAAGCCGGTTCATGGCAATCGCCATCGTCTCGTGCGCTTCTTTGCTGATCGATCCGAACGACATCGCCGAAGATACGAAACGCTTGACAATTTCTTCTTCGGGCTCCACCTCCTCAAGGGGCACGGCCGGACGTTCCTTGAATCCGAACAGGCCGCGAAGCGTGCACAGGTCCCGACTCTTGCCGTCAACGTGCTCAGCGTATTGCTTATAAAGGTCGTAATCATTCTCGCGCACGGCACGTTGAAGAAGCGTGATCGCTTCGGGAGTGTACAGATGCTTCTCGGAATGGCGGCGATAGTGAATATTTCCGCCCGAATCCAACGGACCACCGTCTCGCGAACCAATGGCACTACCATGCCGATTACGTACTTCGCCGGCGAGTACGTCGAGCCCTACTCCTTCTATACGCGTCGGAGTTCCGGTAAAATACCGATCAACCAACGAGCTTTGAAGCCCCACCGCTTCAAAAACCTGCGCACCACGATAACTGCGTATGGTGGATATGCCCATTTTGGACATAACTTTAAGCAAGCCCTTCTTGATCGCCGTGATATAGTTGTCGATCGCCGTTTCCACTTTCATCTCCGCCGGCAATCGTCCGTCCTCCTTAAGTTCGGCAACCGTTTCGAGTGCCACATACGGACAAACCGCGCTTGCGCCGTAGCCGATAAGTGTGGCGAAATGCATCACCTCACGCGCTTCACCCGTTTCGATGATAATGCCGGTAAGGTGACGTTTTCCGACTCGAACAAGATGATGATGGACGGCGGAAGTGGCCAGCAGGGCTGGAATCGGAGCAAGTCGTTCATCGACCTCGCGATCACTCAATGTCACGATCGAACACCCGTCGTCCACACATTCCTCCACCGCCCGCGCCAACTCTTGGAGCGCCGATTCCAGATTCCCCTCAGCATCTTCCGCCGGGAAGAGCATCGGTACCACCGCACCCTTCAACCCGTCAACGTCGACATTGCGCAATTTATCCATGTCGTCGTCGGTCAAAATAGGGTGTGGAAGCTTGAGTTGGTGGCAATGTCGCGGGGTTTCTTCGAGAAGATTACCTTCACGACCGACAAAACTCATCAAAGACATTACCAGGTTTTCACGATAGGGATCTATGGGCGGGTTGGTGACTTGAGCAAAAAGCTGCTTGAAATAGTTGTAAAGCAACTGGGGACGATCCGACAGCACCGCCAACGGTGCGTCGTTACCCATTGAGCCAACCGGCTCCTGAGCATTCATCGCCATCGGCTGGACTATCATCACCCGATCTTCGTAGGTATAGCCAAAGATACGCTGTCGTCGACGAAGCCCCTCCCGCTCAACTTGTATGGGGCCGGGAGTACCAAAGAGACCGCGCAATTCGATACGGTTGGCATCAAGCCAGCGTCGGTACGGCTTCCGGCGCGAAACCGTCGCCTTGCACTCATTGTCGTAAATAATGCGTCCCCGTCCAGTGTCGACCAGCAGCATTTTTCCCGGACCCAGGCGCCCTTTTTTCAGCACGTCTTCGGGCGCGATATCGAGCACACCAACCTCGGAAGCAACCACCACTTTCCCACTCTTCGTCACCACATAGCGCACGGGGCGAAGCCCGTTACGGTCGAGTGTCGCCCCCACCGAACTTCCGTCGGTAAAAGCCAGCGCCGCAGGTCCGTCCCACGGCTCCATAATCGCCGCATGATACTCGTAGAATGCCCTTTTATCCTGACTGATATGGTACCGAGGACCGAACGCTTCGGGCACCATCATCATAATCGTATGATCTATCGGCCTTCCACTCATGGATATAAGCTCAAATACATTATCGAAAACGGCCGAATCGCTGACGGAAGCTTCTATAATCGGCATCAGCTTCGAAATCTCCTCTCCAAAGAGGTCGGAGTTCAGCGTACTCTCGCGAGCGCGCATGCGATTCATGTTTCCTCGAAGGGTGTTTATTTCTCCGTTGTGCGCCAACATGCGAAACGGTTGCGACAGCGGCCATGATGGAAATGTGTTGGTACTATAGCGCTGGTGAACCAATGCAATTGCACTCTGAAATTCGGAGTCCGCCAAATCCGGATAAAACTCCTCGAACTGCGGGGCCACGAACATGCCTTTGTAAGTGATCGTTTTCGAGGAAAGCGAAGGAATATAAAACTCTTCCATCGAAAAGCCCCGACGAACGGCCTCATGTTCCACCACACGACGAACGATGTAAAGCTTGCGTTCAAGCGCCGTCCCCGACAGCCCCGGAATCGCGATGAAGACTTGCTGAAAAAAGGGCATCGATGCGCGCGCCATATCGCCGAGACATTCAGGATGTACCGGAACATCGCGCCGCCCCAACAGGCTCCCCCCCTCTTCGGCGACGGCCTTTTCAATCACCTTCACCAAGGTCGCGCGCGCCTTTTCATCGTTCGGCATAAATAGCATGCCGACGCCGTAGGAACCGGCTTCCGGGAGCGTGAAACCGAGCTTTTTAGTCCGCCCTACAAAAAAATCGTGCGGAATCTGAACTATCATTCCCGCACCGTCCCCCGTCTTCATATCACCGCCGACGGCGCCGCGGTGCACCAAATTCTTCAAGATTGTAACACCGTCGAGTACGATTTGGTGCGAGCGCCGCCCGTTTACATTAGCGACGAAGCCCACCCCGCAGGCATCGTGTTCAAACGCCGGATCGTAAAGTCCCTGTTTCCTTTGTTGCATGGTGGCGTGTTCCTGGATAGTTGAGTGGTTATGGTTAGCCGATTTGAGCCCGACCCCGAGCACGGATACCGCCTGCCGGCCGGGTTCATTATACTTTTTTTCGGATTAGTGGATTAGCGCTTTGCTGTTGACACATATTTGTGTCGCAATATTTATGCCATAATCATTAGTATACTTAATTAAAACACCGGGATGCAATTACCAAGAGACGGAAGGTCCTTTCGGCACAAAAATGTACCAACAACCTTGCATAGCCCTAATTTGACTCATATAGGCGCCAAAAATCGTCGATCTACCAGCTTGGCAACCTTTTGAGCAGAGACGATGGTAGTTGCTCGCGGCGGTTGCCCGACGCAACAGGTACAATGCGGCGA
>WJJU01000130.1 GCA_014729595.1 Chitinivibrionales bacterium | reverse complement strand
GAGGTGATGAAGCTGTTCATTGCCAAGGGAAAGCGATTTTAATAGAAAAAGTAGCGGCGCAAAAATTAGATATAAAACAAATTGCAAACCGAATGGACCAGAATAAGATCGAGCCTGGTAGCGTTTACGAAACCTTTTCCGGGCTGGGTATTCAATACGGACCTGCGCATAGGGGGATACAATCTATTCGGCGGGGAGACGGAGAATTACTTGCCTTGATTGAATTGCCTGAATGTGTATCTCATACTAACAGGGAATACACATTGCATCCGTCGATTATGGACAGCGTCTTACAGTGTATGATATGCCTTTGGAATGTTAACGGTGACCGAATGTCCGGACCACCTATGCCGTTTGCGCTTGATACTCTCACTGTGGCGGCGCGGTGCAAAGACAAAGTGTACGCATGGGTAAGACACTCCGAAAATGATTCCAAAAATAGAGCATTGAATAAGTATGATTTCGATTTATGTGACTCAGATGGAAATATTTGCGTATACATACGTGGGTTTTCATGCCGAACAATGGAAAAGCCTTCGAAACAAATGGGGAGATCGCTGAATGCACCCGAAAAAATGGGTATGATTAAAGCCGGTTTACACTCCCTTATTCCGGTATGGAATAGTTATCATGTAACGGATAAGCCTCAATCACCGAAAAAGCCATGCGAACGCATTCTTGTTATGACATCTCAAGCGGAAAATATGCATTGGGTAAATGAAACGCTACCCGAAGCTGCTATTGAGCCGCTTTCTGATGATCCTGATGTCGCGAGAATTACCCAAATGGTGCGAGAGCGCAACTGTGATCATCTCATGTGGATTGCCCCGGATTGTAGCAAAGGAGGAAATGAGCGGCAAACGGCTAATAATGAGATTGTTGAAAGGCAGAGCAGCGGTGTAATTACCGTCTTACGTATTGTAAAAGCATTAATAAATGCGGATTTTGGAAAGAAAGAGCTTACTATTACCTGCATAACTCATAAAACAAAATCCGTTATGCATGGAGAATTGATAAAACCCGCGCATGCCGGTGTTGCAGGGCTCATGGGCAGTATTGCCAAAGAATATGTAAACTGGGATATACGGATAATAGACATAGATCCCAAAGATTCGCCCACCGCGCTCCAATGCATTAGACTACAACACGAAAAAGACGGCTTGGATTATGCCTATAGGAACGGGGAATGGTTTACCGCCAATCTTGCTCTTGTAGAAGGGCCCGCCCCAACGGAGCAATTGTATAAGCAAAAGGGCGTGTATGTTGTTGTGGGGGGGGCGGGTGGAGTAGGTGAGGTATGGACCCGGTATATGATTGAAAATTTTGATGCTTCGATTGTTTGGATTGGAAGAAGAAAAATAAACCAAGAAATAAAGAAAAAAATTAACTCTCTCGCGAAGATTGGTTCCGCACCTTTATATATCAGCGCGGATGCCAGGGACGAGGAAGAGCTTCGTGCGGAATGCAAGACAATTTATGATACATATCCTGTTATTAACGGGGTGGTTAATTCCGCCTTGGTTTTGCATGATCAAAGCATCACGCGCATGGAAGAGAAAACATTTTGGGAGGTTTTTTCATCAAAGGTAAATATTTGTGCGAATATCGATAGGGTTTTCGGAGAGCTAAAGCTCGACTTTATGCTGTTCTTTTCTTCTTTGATGTCCTTTTCACGAGCGGCGGGACAGTCAAACTATGCAGCGGGATGTACTTTTAAAGACGCATTCGCTCTCTCAAAAAATCAAGCGCGGACATATCCGGTAAAAGTTGTAAATTGGGGATATTGGGGCAACATTGGTATTGTGTCCGATGATTTCTATCACCGGCTTATGAGAAAGAACGGGATCGGTGCGATACTACCACGTGAAGGTATGGAAAGATTGCAAACATTGGTTGGGGCAGACATCGATCAGATGGTTGTCCTTAAAACACTTGATACACAGGTGTTCAGCAGGCTGCATATTGATGAGCAAATGCACTACTATGCGAAGAATGGGCCTATTAGCATGAACAAGATCAGCAAGGCGAGCGCTGATCGGGATGAAGACGAGAGGTTTAGCAAGCTCAAATCGGGAGGAATCCCGGAAGAAATGGAAATCCTTGCCGTTAAGATTCTTGCTTCGGAATTATTTGAATCGGAGTGTATACTATACGATCACGAAGAGGGAGGTATAAAAGGGAATTTGGAAGCTATTTCGCCGATGTATAATCGGTGGTTACAGACAACGGTCGATTTTCTGACTAGCCGCGAAATTAATTCAAAGGCTGGCAAGGAGCCGAAAAAAGCTTTCGATTCTAAAAGAGTATGGTCCGAATGGAAAAACAAAAAACAATCATGGCTAAAGAATCATGATGTTCGTGCTTATACCATTCTTTTAGAAGAATGCTTGCGCGCGTTATCGGATATAATTTGCGGAAAGGTTCCAGCGACTGATGTTATGTTTCCCCATTCTTCATTAAGACTTGTAGAAGGTATATATAAGAATAATGCAACCGCCGATTATTATAATTCCGTTGTCGGGATAGCGATAAGCGGATACATCAGCGAAAGGATCAGCAATGATTCTACCGCAGATATTCATATTCTGGAAGTTGGGGCGGGAACGGGAGGAACTACTGCTGTTGCAATAGATGAATTGCAAAAGTTTGAAAACGCAATAGCCGAATATTGCTATACAGACTTATCTCTTGCATTTTTGAACCACGCCGAGGAATACTATAAGCCTTTATTCCCCGCTCTGAACACCGCACTATTTGACATATCCCGTCCGACGGAAAACCAAGGAATCGCTTCTGGTTATTTTGATATCGCTATAGCAACAAATGTGATGCATGCAACGCCGGATATTCGCAAGGCAATACGAAATGTTAAAGCTACGCTAAAGAACGGCGGTTTGTTGCTGCTTAATGAAATAAGTGGTTGGTCGCTGTTCACTCATGCTACGTTCGGGCTTTTAGAGGGATGGTGGGCATATAATGATACTGCGCTACGGATGCCGGGAAATCCGGGACTGTCAGCCGAAAGGTGGCAATCCGTGCTTACACAAGAAGGTTTCGGGCCGGTAATTTTTCCTGCTGAAAAGGCACATCCGTTTGGTCAGCAAATAATTGCAGCATACAGCAACGGAGCCGTACGACGGCGAATTAGCTTTGCAAGCGGCGGTACAAACAG
>WJJU01000129.1 GCA_014729595.1 Chitinivibrionales bacterium | reverse complement strand
CAATATGGCGCCCGAGAAGCACCGGCTGTTGCATGTGAGTGCCCGGCCGGAAACATGCACATGTTTATTGATATGAACCATGTTGAATTATTGAATACCGACAACGACGCCACAGATCTTAAGAAAGTCATTGTTACACCTCTGCACGCTTACTATCAGCCCCTCATCAGATACGATTTAAATGACTTGGCGTTACCGGGTAACAAATCATGCCCTTGCGGCCGTGGGTATCCACTCATGCAGATGCGGATTGGCAGACTGAATGATTGTCTTATCGGCAAAAAAGGCTTGCGTATTTATCCGAGTTTTTTTGTTCACCTTTTGGATGGAGAAAAATGGATCCGCAACTACCAATTTCGTCAGCGCACCGAGGGTGTCGTAGAACTTGACCTTGAAATTGAGAGCGGTGAGGATCACCAAGAAGCGCTCAGTCGATTGCATGAGAGGCTCTTGCGCAAAATCGGAGAGCGCATGGGGAATCGTGTTGAGCTGGCCGTATCGTGCGTCGATCAAATAACCCGGACGACATCCGGCAAATATCGTCATGTTATAAGCGAAGTGCAGGAGGCAAGGTAATGATCCTTCGTGGTGTTCCGGTAGTTATGTACCACACTGTAGGACGTCCAATCGACAACTGGTCATGGGCGTACCTCACCGTTCCTTGGACGACGTTCGAGGATCACCTGAAGTGCCTTCGTCGGTATGGCTATCAAAGTATCGATCTAGCACAACTGTATTCTTACATGATGGGGCGCGCTACGATCCCCGATGCATCCGTTGTACTGACCTTTGACGACGGTTACGTAGATAACTGGACTTATGCCGCGACACTCTTGGAGAAGTACGAATTTACCGCCACGGTGTATGTGAATCCCGACTTTGTGGACCCGCGGGAAATCGTTCGGCCGACCCTTAAAGATGTGTGGGCGGGACGTACCACGGAAGACCAACTGACGAGCCGTGGATTTATGTCGTGGGCAGAGCTGCGAAAAGCTTCGGCAGACGGCATTTTATCGGTCCAATCGCACCTTATGACGCATACCTGGTATCCGGTCTGTAACGACGTGGTTGACTTTCATCATCCAGGTGACGCTTACTATTGGCTTGAGTGGAATAGCTATCCGGAGCGTAAACCGTTCTATCTGGAAAATCTTGGCCGAAACAGTGTGCCGTGGGGCGCACCTGTTTACCGCCATGCCAAATCTATGAGCGCAGCGCGGTATTTTCCCGACGAAGGGGAGGGGGAAGAGCTTACAGATTTCGTGGTATCGGCCGGGGGTGAAGCATTTTTTGCCGAAAAGGAGTGGAAGCGTGCTCTGCGGGAGCGATTGCTGACTTATCGGACGGCTCATCCGCATCGCGGACGAAGGGAAACCGATAAAGAACGTCGCGGGAGAATGGAACATGAACTGACCGAATCGAGAAAACGTATCGAAGATGAGTTGGGGGTTGATGTTCCGTTCCTGGCTTGGCCCGGCGGCGGTTACGACAGCGAGGCGATGGAAGCAAGTCTGTGTTACTATACCGCGGTGACCTTGAGTTCTCGGGATTGTTCAAACAGGCGCAACCGCCCCGGCGAGGACCCGCGTAAAGTGAAGCGCATGGGAGTGCCTCACTTGGAGCATCGTGGTGGAATACAATATCCGGGCGGTAAATATCTCCGTCTGTGTCTCGATGAGTTTAGGGGTGTACCGAAAGCGCGTCGTAGACGCAGGGCGTATAAAGCCCTTCTGAAAACCGCATCGCTCATATCACCGAACAAAGGGGTACTTTTCCAAAGCTGACTACGCCCCCGGAAGTGTAGGGCATTACGCCAACCACCGCTTGCATCGTAATTGGTTAGTCCCGCCTTGGATCATCCTCGGCGGGATATAACATGCGTCCCACCGTAATTGACATCTTCCTTACTCCTGCTGCTCCCCCCTCGTCATAACTCGAGGTGCCGGCGAAAAGGCTTGCTTTGACGCATCGGGACGGAGGAACTTCTATAACGATTGGATTAAGCTTCATCATTACCCGCACACCGATCCATTTGGCCCCTTATCCGCTATACCCTCCAGAGCGCCGGTCTCAAGAAGATCATCCAATCGTGAACTCTAACAATCGCATGTCTCTATACGGGTACATTGGAGGTATAATGAATCGAATCGCCTTTTTGTGCATCGCATTACTTGCCAATAGCGCCATTGGCGGCTATGAGAATGTAGGAGGCTGGCGTTGGGAAAACATCGGGCCTGGTGGCGGCGGCGCAATGTACGCGCCCAGCATAAGCCCCCATTCCGGTGGACGTACCGTTTTTATAGTTGGAGATATGGCAAACCATTACCTGTCTCGTAATGGAGGAAGAACTTTTTCGGTCATGGATTTCGGGCTAGCATCGTACACGCGTAACGCAGTATTCTTCCATCCCACTGATTCGCTGGTGGTGTTTACCTATAAGGCAAGGCGAATATACCGCAGCTTAGACGGTGGTCGGAGCTTTACAGCTGTTGCGCAAGCGGGAGCCTTTGATTGCTCCGCCATAGTGGCCGATCCCGAGGAAGGGAATGTACTGTTTGCCGCCATGAGACGCCAGGCGAGCACGCCAATATTGCAAAGCTATAATTGGGGCAATTCTTG
>WJJU01000128.1 GCA_014729595.1 Chitinivibrionales bacterium | reverse complement strand
TACTCCCCCCCCCAGCGCCGCCGGCCGAGGATTCCGGCAATTTGAGTTCAATTGCACCGATCTTGATGAACTCCGCCGAGCTTAGC
Organism: Chitinivibrionales bacterium; assembly: GCA_014729595.1. Taxonomy (GTDB): domain Bacteria; phylum Fibrobacterota; class Chitinivibrionia; order Chitinivibrionales; family WJMI01; genus WJJU01. The sequence goes on along the minus strand of WJJU01000128.1, from coordinate 27,965 downwards.
AGAAGCGGAATGAGAATGACCATCAGATTCATCATAGGCGCTATATTCGGTTCAGTATCGACCTCTTCCTGAATCCTCCGTCCACTTACCCGATACCCCTTTTGCACTGATCCGCCGGGCAAAAGTACTTTGAGAACAGCCTTGGCATAACGATCGATTTCTTGCACCGCATTATCGACCCGCGATTTCAGAATCGAAAATATGAGTACGCAAGGGATACTGATCGAAAGCCCCAGAAGCGTCGTGTTCATGGCGGTTGAGATACCCGAAGCCAACATGGAGCTTTTCTCGACCGCTTCGACATCGGGCTGCGCTACGGCGTCAAACGACAAAATCAGTCCGAATATGGTACCCATCAGCCCCAGTAAAGTTGCTATGTTGCCAAGCATTAAGATAAGGTTGAGACGTTTTTCCAAAATGGGTATTACATGAAGCGATTCCTCTTCCATACCGCTTCTGATAAGTTCCGGAGTCTGCTGAGCCCGATATATTCCGGCGCCGACAACGCGAGGAAGCGCCCGTTTGCCGGCGGAGACGCAGATCCGATAAGCCTCATCATACTTATTGTCGCGAATGAGGTCACGAAGTTTGTTTGTGAGCTTTTCGGAATCGACATTGGTGCGACGTGCGATATCGATCCATCGCTCGACAATCAACACCGCGGCCAGCGCGGCCACGGCGGCCAAAACCCACATGAAAACAAAGCCGCCGGCGCCGGGAGTAAAAGCGTTGAGTATCTCGGTGAGGATATTCATAAGGTGTCGGGGTGACCACGAAGAGCCACAGTCGGATCAGACGGCGATTTCCTTTATGAGCTTGTTGTCGGTAAACACCTTTATGCTGTCGTTGGTCACGTGAAGCCCTATTCCTTCCTTGAGCTGGGCGGCGCTTATGTGGAACTTGCGAACTTTATATGACTTTTCGGCCAACGCATTGACCAGACGAAGTGAATGCTCATCTATGTCGTCGATGATTTTCTGCGTCTTAGACTTGAAAAGAGAAAAGATCACAATGGCCGGAATCGCCACAAGCAAGCCGGTAAGCGTTGTGAACATGGCCGCCGAAATACCTTGGGCAAGCAGCGTTGATTTTTCCGCGGCGTCGATACCGGGTCTTCCTACCGCAGCGAACGAAAGGATAAGCCCGTAAATGGTTCCCATTAGCCCGAGGAGCGTCGCAACGTTTCCAATCGTTGCCAAATAATTGGTTCGCTTCTCTAAAAGTGGAATGATTCTAAGTGTAGCTTCATCGATGGTATTGCGGACGTAATCGGCCCCTCTCCCGGAGGCTTCGAGTCCCGGCTTGATAACTTGAGCCAGCGCCATGTTACCCGCTTTCGAGCACATGGCTTGAGCCGCCGGGATATCATCTTTTTTGACATGCCCGAGAATTTCCCTCATGAAAAGTTCGGTTCGAGAGCCGGAACGTGATATAAGATAGATGAGGCGCTCGATAATGATCGCCACCATAAATACGGCGACGCCAAGCAACACCCACATGAATACCCAGCCGGGCTCTGAAGTGCTGAACGAGTGAAAAAACTTGGGCAAGAAATCCATTTAACCAACCCTCCCTTGGACCTTGTATGCGCTTTATTCGTAGCGAGCAGATCTCACAAAATAGTTTGCGTCCTCGCTCTTGAACAGGCCTTAGTACCATTTACCCCCGGCACCGTCCAGGATCAAGGCGAGAGCCGCGGTCGAAAGGTACAGCCCTCAGACTCTTTTAGTCATCGATTAGGGCGAATAATTGGTGATTTGCGTTCCGCTGAAACTAAACGGTTCTCGATACGGAGAGCCTTCGATTACCGATTCACTTACAAACTCAACGATATTCATCTCCTTGCCCATTCCCTGAATCACCATGGGCTCAAAACTGGGCCGCTGCTGTGCCTTTATCAATACCAACTGCGGCCGCCGAATTTTGCCCTCAATACGAGCTTCTTCAAACACGATCGTTCTCTTGCCCTGGTTGGCGGAGGTGGGGATGTAGAAAAGAAACATTGCCCCGAAGACCATGGGAACAATGCTTCGTCGTATTAACCGCTTTTTATGTCTCAGCACAACCCGGCTCCTTGTTGGCGGCGACACCTTTTCCATCGCACGGTCGCAAGTTCTTTTCTCTGGGTAAATTATATTAATCTGCGGGTGCTCAGTCAATAGCTTCCCCATTCTCCCGTCCGCGCCCTCCTCCCGCAAAGGAATGTATATTTTGATTCTTACATTTAATACGGAAGATTAGCTTAGAGAGGAGCAGGAAGTCTTCGACGTGGCGACTCGCAAAGACATTCAGCACAGCACCGACTTCCTCGTAATCGGCAGCGGTATCGCGGGACTCTCAATCGCGCTTCATGCAGCCCGCTACGGCTCAGTGACGATCATAACCAAAAAGGAAGACAGCGAATCAAACACAAACTATGCCCAAGGCGGCATTGCGTGTGTATTGGATCCAAACGACAGTCCTCGCGAGCACCTTGAAGACACCCTGAATACCGGCAAGGGCCTCTGCAATTGCAAAGCGGTGGAAATATTGGTACAAGAAGGCCCGGATCGCGTGAAAGAGCTGCTCGCAATGGGAGTGACATTTACCACCGCGCCGAAGTCACACGCCTTTGCTCACTTGGACCTGGGTCGCGAAGGCGGCCACAGCCGAAACCGAATCGTCCATGCACGCGACCTTACGGGACGGGCGGTGGAAAAAGCCTTGCTCCAAAATGTTAAACGTAATCCCAATATCTCACTCCTCCAACACCACTGCGCCGTCGAACTTATCACCAACCACCACCTGAAAAGAAGTTCTCCAAAAAGCCGCTGCCATGGTGCTTATGTGTTCGACGCCGTTCATCGGGTAGTGTTTCCGCTTCGCGCCCGAATAGTATGCCTCGCCTCGGGAGGAGGAGGACGGGTCTACGCACATACCACAAACCCCGCCATCGCTACCGGGGACGGACTTGCATGCGCTTATCGTGCCGGTGCCGATATCGCCAATATGGAGTTCATTCAATTCCATCCCACAACACTCTATCATCCCAACGCCGACTCGTTTCTAATCAGCGAAGCGCTCCGCGGCTTTGGCGCGGTACTGCGGGATTCCAAAGGAAACGAGTTCATGCGGAAGTATCACGAGATGGGCTCATTGGCTCCGCGCGACGTCGTAGCCAGAGCGATCGACACCGTAATAAAGCAATCGGGAGAGCCGTGCGTCTACCTTGACGTCAGGCACAAGCCGGCCGAAGCCGCCCGCGAAGCGTTTCCGCACATCTATGCCAAGTGCCGCGAGTACGGCATCGATTTCACGCGTGACTTGGTACCCGTCGTTCCCGCGGCACATTATATATGCGGCGGTATCCGCGTCAATACACACGGAAATACGAACATTGATTGTCTCTACGCATGCGGCGAAGTAGCCTCCACCGGTGTCCACGGTGCAAATCGACTGGCCTCGAATTCTTTGTTGGAAGCACTAGTCTATGCCAAACGTGCGGCCGAGCATGCCGCCGGCCGTCTGTCGACGGCGGAGTTGATTCCAGCCGACGAGATAGCACCCTGGGACGACAGCGGTACAATAGACAACGAAGAATGGGTGCTGATATCGCATAACTTTGCCGAAATCGGATCGGTTATGTGGGACTACGTGGGCATTGTGCGCTCGACGCTTCGTCTGAATAGAGCGCTGCGAAGAATACGTCTTCTCGATAAAGAGATCGAAGACTTCTACCGTCGAACCAAAATCACCGTCAAGATTCTCGAGCTTCGAAACATGGTCACGACCGCCAAACTTATCGTGCTCTCCGCACTCAAGCGCCACGAAAGTCGCGGTTTGCATTTCACTACCGACTTTCCGGAACAGAATGACCGCTACTGGAAAAGGGACACGGTCTTGTCCAGATCGCGCAAGCCCGGCGACAGGCGGCCATAAGCGGCGATAGACCAACGGCGTCGCTCGTAAAATCGAGCGGTGCCGGAAAAATACGGAAAGTCCAACTCGACAAAATGGTCCGAAAAGATACTTATGGTCCCAACCACCCTCTTTTTATCCCTACTCGGCCTGGCCGGCGTAATCTCTATCGCGTACGGCCTTCGAAAAGGACGTGCCCGAAAACAACGAATAGCCCTTTGCGCCCTCCGTGTAGCCGCATTGGCAATCGTAGCCCTCGCATTCGTGCAGCCCACCCTTCGCCTGAGCCGTCTTGCGCCCGAGCGGTCGGTTCTGGGATTACTTGTCGACGTCTCCGGCAGCATGGAGCGGTTCAACGCCGATTCGGCATGGAAACATTTGATCCCCGCTTTGCAGCGAGCGTCAGGCGGTACACCCGAATTGACGGTGAACTATATGGCGTTCGGAGATTCCCTCCGGCCTCTTACTACGGAGAGTATCCCTGCATTCGACGCCCCACGAAGCCATTTTCCTTCGTCGCGCGAGATGAAAAAACTCGAGGACGCCGACGAAGTGATACTTCTTACCGACGGCAACTGGTCCAACACGACACCACCTCGCCTGCTCCCAAAAACCACATACCACTATGTACCGCTTCGACAAATCCGACACCGATCGTTCCTCAGGATTGAGCCCGCCGGTTCGATACCTCCGACGCCGCGGGACTCGAATTCCACGGCGGCAGTCCACCTGAGCGGCTTTACGTCCATCGATAATGCCGTCCACTTGGTTATCCGTCATCGTGGACGCCCGATAGGCCGTCGGACGGTGCCGGTGCGAGCCGGCCGTTTCGCCGACAGTGTCCGTCTATCCCTGCCTACAAATCGTGTAGGAACACATCTCTACGAAATAACGGCACGCCTCCCCGACACGACGCTGCAAAGCTCGTGCTATTTGGTTCAGCCCGTGGTGCGCCGGCGGATCAATGTGACGCTTAGCGCTGACGCCCCCTCGCTCGACAAGCGATTTATTGCTCTTGCCGTCGACCGGCATCCGCGCCTTCGGCGAATAGCCACTCCTTCCAAAGCCGACGCGATATTCTTCTTTAGCCGGCCCAAGCGGGAACTCGCCGGACGGAGCGGGAAGTCCGGCGATGCGGCCGCGATGTTTATCGGCACGCTTCCTTGTGCTACGGTTAATTCACTATCGGTAAACACCTTACGTCCCCGTTTCCCCGGTTCCACCGCCCCCCACGACCTTCCGCCCTCCCTCCCCGCCCCCTCGGCGCTGCTGAGCTGTGACTCGGAGGCCCTACGCATAGTTCGTCAAATCATAACCGGGTCCGTTACCGACGACGACTCTTCCACGAAAACGGTATCGCTCCTTTTCGAAGCGGTTCATCGGAACGACCGAATTCTGGTGCTGGCCGCTCGCGGAACCTGGCGATGGGATTTTTGGCCCCAAGGCGTCGAAGGCGAGCAGACCACCGAAAAATTTACCGATTTTTTAATGGAACGAGTCATTGAGCTGGTCGAGACCAACTCGAACCACTCTTTTTTCGCTTATCCGGTCGAATCGCCCGTTTATGATACGGATTCACTCAAGCTTGCGGTAGTATTTCCGGCTTCGCTGAGAGATACGAGCGATGCGACACTGTCGGTTGTCATTCTAGCAGAAAACGGGGATACGGTTCATCGTTCCGAAAAACGCATGAACCCGGCGGGCTCAAGCCCCGCTCCGCTTATCTTACCGCCGCTCAAAGCCGGACTTTACCACTATGAATGCCGTGTACCCACCCCCACCGGCGAGTCTTCCCACCAAGACCGGTTGCGCGTAAGCGCCGACGATGCGGAGTTGAGAGTCACGGGCCAGAATCGGGTTTTGCTTGAGCAAATCGCTTCTCCGCTTGACTTAAGCGATACCGCCTTTGCGCGAACCGTGACCGAACGTCTGGTTGCGGGGCGACGCTCTTCCACGATTACACGGACGTTTCACGTGCGTCAGTCCGCGTACATGCTCGCGCTTCTTCTGGGAGTACTGGCCGTGGAGTGGTTTTTGAGAAGAATGTGGCGCCTTGACTGAACCGTATGGTTGGATTTTGTTCAAACCTTAAAGCGTCGATTCCTTAACAAAAAAGGCAACCATTTTGGGCGTGAAATGTTGTAGATTGAAGGTGTACAAGCCATCCATCTACAAAGAAATTTCCAACCCAATAGGTTGCCGATATGAAGAACATAGTACATTCCAATGATGAGCACAAGATCAGCGGTGTCGAGATTACCCCGGAGAAGATGGTCAGCCGAGGCGGATTGGCACTTGTGCTGCGCTACATCGACAGAACAGGTGTGCTTGAAGTTGTCGAGAAAACCGTCGGACACCTGCGTTTTGGCGGTAAGGGCAAGCCCATATGGGTTATTGTCCGGCAGATACTTTCGGCCTTCATCGATGGGACTGACAACACGATGAAGGGTTTTGACACACGGCACAAGAGCCCCGAGCACGCCGCGCTGCTTGAGAGCGATGCCAGGGAGCTTGTCAGCGGTGGTGCGGTTCGGCGATTCTTCGGCAAATTTGTAGGGTTTCGTTACGCCCTGTGGCGCACGGTGTTGCATCGGATGTTCATCTGGCGTCTGCGGCGGGAGAAGCCGAAGTACATTTCTTTGTATGTGGATACGATGGTGTTGGATAATGACGGGGCGTTGAAGCGTGAGGGCTGCAAACCGACCTACAAGAAGAAAAAGGGGTTCCAGCCGTTGCATATCCATTGGGGTCCCTACATTGTGGACGTTGAGTTTCGATCGGGAGAGAAGCACTCCAATTACCAGCAGCGTGCGGTGCAGGCGGTAGCCAGGCTGGTTCGGCTTGTGCGCGAACAGTATCGCGCGGATATCCCGATTGTTGTTTGCTGTGACAGCGGATTCCTCAGCGAAGACAACTTCAACGCGTTCGAAAAACTGGACGTACACTACGTGGGCATGGGAAAGCTCTACGACTACCTCTACGAACCGCTGAAGGGCATAGATCACAACGCCTTGCCCACGGTGCAGGGGACGAAGGCCGCATGGGCCTACTATGAGTTCGGCAGTTGCTTCAAGACCGGCAAAAACAATCGCTTTCGCCGGACTATATTCACCACTATCTGCCAGGAGGGCGAGCAGACGGTGCTGCGAGGAACACGCCCCGATTCGTTCATTCACACAAACCTTGGCTGCAACGACGAACTGGATGGACGGCTGCGGGCCGCGGGAGGAGGGGCTCTTCTGGAGGCCCCGGCGATAATCTCCCAAGCCCATTCCAACGGGTTGGAAGAACTGAATCATCGCAGCATCAAAGAGTTTATGGGAAGCGAGCATCTGCCGTTCAAGCGCTTCGGCATGAACGCGGCTTACTACTACCTCATGGTACTCGCACACTTCATCACAGAGGCCTTCCGCAAAGACGTGGCTGAGGATGTGATACCGCAACGCTGCTACCCGACCCGCCTTCGTCGGGGGCTTATCGATTTTGCCGCAAAGATTATCCGCAGTGGTGGCAAAACCATAATGAAGGTGACCGAAACGGTGTTTGAAGGAATCCACATTGATATCCTGTGGCAGAGATGCAACAATCCACCATTGCCGATAGGCGCCTGGTAGCCGGGCGCCAGTCCTGCGTACATCCCGAAGAGCAAAGCCGCAGGGCCGGAGGATCATAGTGCCCACAGGACTGGCTGTTACAGTTGCGACGACCTTAAACTGTCCCACTTGTCAATAGATGACCAACAAACAGAATTCACATGACCGATTTGAGACACTTTTCGACATGAAAATAGTCGAACCAGAAAATTCACATTCTTTTCGTCAAAGAATCGACGATTTTAGGTAGGTATTTCATCAATCAAAAGCTTCTTCGATCGCGTGACGCCGCCCGTCTTTATCTTCAATCAATTTCTCTTGAAACAAAAGGATGGTCCGTGTTTTCTCATCGTAGTCCTTTCTCAATTCTTCGGCACAGAGCGGCGCTGCTTTCGCGAAGGCGCCGATACGGCGCAAGAGGTCAACCATAAGCAGTCGGTCCCCGATTTGATCGCCCGTGAGAAATTGCCCCTTTTTTTGGGCGGCGTCCATTTTCTCAAGAGTCCTTTCACGAAAATACTTTGCCTTGTCTCTATGGTCGGCGTCATCATCGCACACCCACGCGGCATAGATCGCCGCCTTAGCCGCTTCGTCGAACCGCCCGCATGCTTCCTGAATCATACCCCAGCAAAGAAACGCATTGATCGTATCGGGATACCGGGTGTCATTACGTTGACGCCGGTATGATTCATCGGCAACGGTCGACCGTGCGGCTTCAGAGCCCACAGCTATGTCCGGCGCCACATAACCGCACGACAGACATCGTTGCAGCCACATATAAATGGATGACCTGTTGACGCCGCCCGCACGGTAGTCCAAATCCTGCGGTTCACCCGCCTCGCGCACACCTATCTCGGCCTGGCGACCGACATGGCCGCATACATAGCATTTTTTGGAAACAAATGACACCGTTGTCACACAACAGTCCTTTGCAACAGCACCCGATGGCCAAAGCCCTCGCTTTATGCGCCGAAGGCAATGGTAGAAAATCCAGTTGCGATGGATGTACCGTGAATTGAACTCCATCGCGGGGGAAGCGTTAAGGGCCAACAAAGCGCGGCAAACCGGATCCGGATTGACCTTATTGCGGCGTCACCGCTTATGCATGCTCCGAAAACTCCCGCCGATTAAAAGCAATAGAATATACAATATCCCTGGTCGAAGGGCTCATCCTTCGCCCGATCCGGATAAGGGCAACGCCATCACCAACGCGTCACTCTTCCCTTCGTCGTAATATCCCTTTCGTATTCCTTGCATCCCAAAACCGATACTGTAATACAGCGCTATGGCCGGTTTGTTTGCCCCGCTCACTTCCAAATAAGCCGCCCGAGCACCGCGCACGGCCCCATCAGTAAGCAGCGAGGTGAGAAGAGACCTCCCCGCTCCTTTTCTTCGTACGGTCGGATGTACCGCCAGTCGCAGTATCTCCATCTCATCCGCCACCACCCGGCCGAGGGCGTAGCCGACAAGAAAGGATGAACAAGGGTCAACCATGACACGGCCGACACAAAGATCGCTCTCGAGTTCTTGACCAATCTGAGATAGAGACCACGGGTCCGCAAAGCACCTCAGCTCGAGGGCGGCAATCGGTTCAAGCATCGCCGGCTCGATTTTTCGGTACAAAAATTTCACCGTTAATAATCCTTCATTCATCTACGCGGAGGGGCATTGCCGCAACAGCATACGGGTGGATGCAAAATAATGCTCTACGTTCAACAGGGCCAACTCAGGCACTTCTTAAAACTCCACGAAAAAAACAGTTGCCGCCGGCGACAAATGCCGTAACCACGATCGAAAATGACCGCGATTCAAGCAAGAGCAACAATAGTTAAGCGGTTTCCGTCCCAAAGAGGCATTACTTGATGAACCGTCATCCCGGACTCGATCCGAGATACGGCCCGATTACAGGCAGACAGCCGGAGACAGATCATCCCCTCATCATCTCACCCCTCACCACCCTCCGTTGAATCGATTCAAGCGAAAGGAAGCCCCGAAGTACCGCCCCGACCGGCATCGGATATGACAACACAATCCGCCGCTCGCGCGTGCGATTCTCGGGATGGGGAGTGAAGCTAAGCTCATGAATATGGGCGCAGTACCAATGAAGGTACAATGTTTGCTTTCTGAATCGACCCGAGTTCCGCCATCAGCAATAATTGGGCTGCACGGAAGTAATAGAACATGAAAGCCCTGAGCGGAGGTGAAAGAAAATGAATAGGATGAAAAGAAGGCTTATTCAGCGGGCAAGGGAAACCTACAAAACAATATATCCATGCGGCGGAAGGCCCAGCTTTTCGGAGTGCTTCACCCATTATGAAGACAAAGTGCTTTTCTGGTTCGATACCGAGGATCGGAGCACCCATGTTGTGACCGACGAAATGCCGGCCTGACCCTTTCTCTCCGGCGATTCCTCGTCATATCGCCACAATGCCTGGACCACGACCGGTAAGCTGAGGCAAAGCCGTTATTTACTAATCCCCCTACTTGTAGTCCTAAGGGCTAAAGCGCCTTGGTTGAATGCGATCCTCAGGCCTCGCCGGGCGGAAACGCCGAGAAGGTGGAAGGTTATCGACACGCTTGGCAAAGACGGCTATGGCTCCATTCTTGGGGTTTATCCAATTTTGATACGAAATCGTCTCATATTCGGGCACGGCAGTCACCGCGAAACCGCGGCCCTCGGTGTGCGCGGTTCCGTAATGGATATATTAGGTCCTGTTTCATAACCGGCGATAATGTATCGGCGAATGATTGGCCGTGCCGGCGAGATGCAAACGAGGCGAATGCAAGCCGTATTCATCGATTTAGCGATGGAGGCGGCGCGGCCGGGACGGCCGGGAAGGTGTCGGCAATTAAGAGACGGAGCACAGACTTCAATGAGCGGTTCACCCAATTGTGAATGGATAATGCTCAACCCTCAGTCGGTTGAGAAAGCTTATCGATATGGCCCGTTTCTCCCCAATCCCCCTTTGGTCTTTATGCCGTTTATATTTTTTGGGCAATAGCGGGTCGTCGTCCGCCACGCCAATGGATCGTGTTGCCGCCCTACGACCCGTATCACGGCACGGCACACAAAGCGATCACGGCAACTCTACCTTAAGGAACAAGAATGTCGTCACTCGATAGAAAAATCGAAACGGAAGCAACGCCTCAACGGATGCCACGATGGCCGATGCATTTCAAAGGCATGACCAGTGCCGATATCCGCGAGGGATTTCTCAACAGCCTGAGATATACAATCGGTAAGGATCAGTATACGCTGACGAAATATGATCAGTTCATGGCACTATCAAACACCGTCCGCGAACGGCTCATTGAACGATGGATCATGACGCAGCAGGAATATTACCATCGTGACGCCAAGCGGCTATACTACCTGTCGATGGAATTTCTTATGGGCCGATTGCTTACCGACAGCATCATGAATTTGGGCATAAGCGACGCCTGTGCGCAGGCCATGGACGATTTAGGTCTCGACTTGGAAGAAATTGCAAGCCAGGAGTTCGACGCCGGACTTGGTAACGGCGGCTTGGGGCGACTGGCCGCTTGCTTTCTGGATTCCATGGCGACACTCCAACTCCCGGCCATGGGCTATGGCATACGCTATGAATTCGGTATCTTCAACCAGAAGATTGTCGGTGGTCGGCAGCAGGAAGTTCCCGAGCAGTGGCTGCAATACGGCAATCCGTGGGAGATTGAACGACCCGAAAATCGTGTCAGGGTCCGATTTTACGGCAGGACCTTGTACGAAACGGATGAGGAGGGCCGAACGGTCGTGCGCTGGATCGACTCGGACGATGTTATTGCAATTCCTTTCGATACGCCCGTCCCCGGGTTCGACAACAACACGGTCAACACGCTGCGACTCTGGCTTGCCCGCTCTCCTCATGAATTCGACCTCGAAGATTTCAATTCCGGCGACTACATCGGCGCATGCCAAGACAAACTGGAAAGCGAAAATATTTCAAAGGTACTTTACCCCAACGACAGCAATCACAGCGGCCGGGAATTGCGGCTCAAGCAACAGCATTTCTTCACTTCCGCATCACTCCAAGACATCATCCGTCGATACCTCAAGGCACACGACGATTTCCGGGAGTTTCACCGCAAGAACGCCGTCCAGCTCAACGATACTCACCCGGCGGTCGCAATCGTGGAGCTTATGCGGCTACTGCTTGACGAGCACCGCTTGGGTTGGAACGAAGCCTGGAAAGTGGTCACCAATACATTCGCATACACCAACCACACGCTAATGCCCGAAGCGCTGGAGACCTGGCCGGTTTCTCTTATTCAGCGGCTTCTTCCGCGTCACATGGAAATCATATACGAGATTAACCGTCGTTTTCTGAAGCGCGTCGGGGCAAAGTATCCGGGCGATGCGGAACGGCGTCAACGTATGTCGATCATCGAAGAAGGCGCGGAGCCGAAAGTACGTATGGCATGGCTGGCTATCGTAGGCAGTCATTCGGTAAACGGCGTAGCGGCACTGCATACTAAGCTGCTCACCGAGGGGTTGATGAGGGATTTCCACGAGCTTTGGCCCCGTAAATTCAACAACAAAACAAACGGCATCACCCCGCGTCGCTGGCTCTACAAGGCCAATCCGGGCCTTTCGCGTCTCATAACCTCGCGTTTGGGCACGCGATGGATCACGAATCTCGAAGATATCAGGAGCCTTGCCGAATACGCCGACAGCGAGGAACTCCGACACCATTTTCTCGACGTCAAAAGAAACAACAAGGTTCGCCTCGCCGAAAAGCTGCATGCTATGGATGGGCTCGAGATCGATCCCGATACCATGATCGACGTACAAGTAAAGCGGATCCATGAATACAAACGGCAGCTCCTTAACGCTCTTCACTGCCTTCACCTCTATAACGAGATCAAAGCGGGGCGCGCCGAATCAGTCGAGCCGCGAACAGTATTGTTCGGCGGCAAAGCGGCGCCGGGATACTACATGGCCAAACTGATTATCCGTTTCATCAACAGCGTGGGCGACCTGATTAATAACGATCCCGACGCGAAGGCGCGCCTGAAAGTCATATTCGTGCCCAACTACCGCGTAACACTTGCGGAATTGATGATTCCAGCCGCCGACCTGTCTGAACAGATATCAACCGCGGGCACCGAAGCATCGGGTACGGGAAACATGAAATTCGCCCTTAACGGGGCTTTAACAATCGGTACCATGGACGGCGCCAACATCGAAATTCGTGAAGAAGTCGGCAACGAAAACATATTCATTTTCGGCCTTACCGCCGATCAGGTGCGCGAGGTTAAAAGCGACGGTTACAACCCTTACTACTATTACGAAAAGAGCCCGAGGCTTAAAGCCGTCATGGACATGGTTCTCAACGATCGTCTCTGCCCCGAAGAGCCGGGCCTATACAAACCGATAATCGATTCGGTACTGTACGGTGAAGACCGTTACATGATCATGGCCGACTTTGATTCATATATCGATGCACAAGAGAAGGTTGCTCGGATATATCGGGATAAGGATTCGTGGGCGCGCAAGGCTATCCGCAATGTTGCGGGCATGGGCAAGTTCTCTTCGGACCGTACAATTCAGCAATACGCCCAAGAGATCTGGCGCACTGAGTCCGTAAAAGTCAACAGGGATTAACGTCGAACACTATCGCAACACCGCATTCCGAAAGGAGTCGCTCATGGATGCACGCCATATCGCAGTAATCGACGTAGGAAAGACAAACAAAAAGGTGCTCATATTCGACGACCGACTGAAAATCGTTGACGGCGCCTACCGCACGTTCGATGAATATACCGAAGACGGTGTGCACTATGAAGATGTTGATGGGGCTTTTGCCTGGTTCAAGGAACAGCTCACGACCTTTGCGGCGTCATATCCAATTCGAACTGTCTCGGTCACCACTCACGGCGCCACGGCCGTATGCATCGATCACGAGGGAAAGCGGGCCGCCCCGGTGGTGGCTTACACGACCCCCGCCGACCAAGCATTTCGCGAGGAGTTCTTTGAAACGTTCGGTAGTCCCGAAGAGCTGCAGCGAACAACGGCCACCGCCGAAATCGGCGACATGATCAACATTGCTAAAGTTCTATTTTTTATCAAAAAAAGGTGCCCCGAATCCTTCGCTCGCATTGCCACCGTCCTGAATTACCCCCAGTACATCGGCTACCTTCTAACCGGCTCCGTAGGGGCGGAACCCACCTATATCGGTTGCCATACCTATTTGTTCGATTTTGAAAACAAAAAGTCCTCCTCCGTCGCCGCCAAACTCGGCGTCAAGGACAAGCTTCCTTCTACGATTGCCGCGCCATGGGACGTTCTAGGCCGTATTACCCCCACAATCGCCCGCCAAACGAACCTTTCCCCCGAGTGTATCGTAACGATGGGCATTCACGATTCCAACGCCTCCCTTTTGCCCTATCTTGTTAAGGGATACGATGATTTCGTGCTCAATTCCACGGGTACATGGTGTGTCGCCATGCATCCCACCGATAAGGTAAAGTTCGAGGCCGATGAACTGGGAAAACTGGTTTTTTACAATCTCGACGCCTTCTCAAACCCCGTCAAAACATCGATCTTCATGGGTGGGTTGGAATTCCAAACCTATTCGGCACTTCTCGAAAAAATCAACGGCTCAGGCGTGCGCCCCACATTCGATCCATCGCTTTACCAAAAAATTATTTCGGAACGTCGGAAATTCATACTTCCCTCGGTCGTGCGCGGGACGGGAATTTTCCCCGACTCCGCACCAAAGGTAATCGACGAAGGGGGTGTGTTCGACTTGGAAGATATTCGAAGCGGGAAGAGCATACCCGGTTTTTTCGAAGATCACTCGATCGCGCAGGCCGCGCTCGAGCTGTCGCTGGCTCTCCAGACGCGTGCGGCACTCGAGTTGATCGGCTATGACGGAAAGGGCACCATAGTTACCGAAGGCGGATGGCGCAAAGACAAAGCATACAATGCCCTCATGGCTGCGCTCTACCCCGAATCGAAACTCGTTACGACCGATTTGGCCGAGGCAACCGCATTCGGTGCGGCAATTCTCGGCAAGGCGGCCCTGGAAGGGACCACACCCATGAATACCGCCGATCAGTTTGAAATCAGGACGGAAGCCGTTGAGCGTCCGAACCTTACGGGGCTGGAAGAGTATGCGGAGGCTTTTGCGGAGAAGCTTTAGGGCAACCGGCTCATGGCCCGCGCCGCTATTGGAATGTCCGCAGATTATGCCTCGCCTTGCCCAAGCGGCATTCCAGAAGGCATATTCCTTATCGCCCGCTTCGTGCCGCAGGTAGAAAAGGTGAAGACTATTCGAACGCATGGCGCAGAGACTTTTACACCTTTGTCCCAGGGCGAAGCAAAGGAGTAGTTATGAAGATCGGGTATAGGCGGGAAGGGCCCATTACAATTGTTACGGCATCCGGCGTTGTGAAAATACGCGAGTCGGGGGATAGCTTTTCGGAAATATTGGGAAAAACTCTCCATGAGGAAAAAGGGCCGGTTCTCGTCGATCTATCCGGCGTCGATGCGCTCGATTCGACCGGTTTGGGCGAAATGGTGGCCTATCTGCGCAAATTTCGGCTTCAAGGTCGCAGCTTTGCGATTCTTGCCTCCGCACCGCGCATTCGAAAGCTTCTCGAGTTCACCAACCTGGACAGGACGCTTCCCGTCTACCACAGCAGGGACGAAGCCCTGCAAAGCATGACTGACGAACAATCCGCCAAAAACGACACCCTGACGCGATTGGATCGTAACGACATTGGACTTGACACCGTCCCCGACCCCTTCACATGATCACATATGTCCGTCCGGTGCTTATCGGTCTACCGAGCATAACTCCTATTATGGAGAACATCGGAACGGCTTCTCAAGCAACCCCCAATGCTATACCGATGTGTTGAAGGCACTACCATAAGTGCGTTACGTGCATTGGGCGCACGTAGCTCGTTCGACCAGTTCCTTCCAATTTCGCCCCGTCGGTGGTTGTTAGAGCCTCAGCCGCCTACTGAGGCTCTTTAAGGCATGGAGAGACATAAAAGTTATTTCTTCGTTCGCCCTCATGGTTTTTCAGTTAAAATGGTAAAGCGGAACTAAAGCAATTCGGCCAAATGGTCGACATTCTTCTTCACCGCATAGCGCACGCCGCCGACAACCGCATTTGCCTCAACAATCAATACTAGGACATCATCCCGGGCCGTCGCGATAATCACGGTGCCGTCCGCGAATTCGAGTATATGCCTCTCCAAATTGCCAGTCGGAAGGCTTCGGCCCAACGCCTCGGACGCCTCTAGAACGCCGGCGACGGCTGCTCCCAGCGCATCGGTATCCAGTTCGAGTGAACCGGCACTCTCGATCACGAAACCGTCCCGACCGAGGATCGCCGCCGTCTTGACACCGTCTATGCTCACGAACTCAACAAGTGCATCTTTCAACGTTCTCGCCATTTGTTTTGCACTCTCCTATGGCTATGGCTGCAAAGGTGTTTACCGCCCCATTACGATTGTTCTTCAGGCTCCACGACGACCTCGGCGGCTTCTTCGGTATCGGCCGAATGCAACGCTATGGAAAGTGTGTCTTCGATCGTATGATGCCCTACATCGCCGACAGTCAGAACTATCACCAGTGTAGAGCAGGAGACCTCTTTGATATACATGGTTCCATGCTCGACATCGACGGCAACGGCGGCCTGATGTGTCGTTGAAAGAAGTCCCAAACCGTTCGCGGCCTCAAAAAGCCCGGCGGCCGAGGTGCCGATTGTAGCGGCCAACGCCTTAGGGTGACGCGAATAGCAGGTCAAAGGAAGACCATCCTTTCCGACACAAACGGCCGCTTCGATATCGGGGGACGACTCGACGATCCATTGCAATATTCGACGGTCCAGCCCTTTGCGACCCGCTTTCATACAAAAGATCCTTTCAAGGTTCGCAGAGTGCGCACGGCGTTAAACCATTCTCCACTGCATTGTCCCGCAACGAAAACCAGCGCATGCGTTTGGAAGAGGATTTAGCGAGTGTTCGGCACGAGGGTAGATGAAAAATGTTGGAGCCTTCGAGTCCGACGTATTCCCCTTGCGGCGCCGGTCGCGGAGGGGCGAACCATGAATCGCGCACGCGTATGGCCGGGGCGCTCTTTTCGGTTGGCGCCGCGCACATTCGTCCGGTCATTTCCGCCCGTATGTCGAGGGCGGCTTTAGCCCAATCAAACAGCATGTGAGCGATCGCGGGACTATTTGTTCCGCGCACGGATACCGCGACGCCGAGGCCGCATCCTTCTATGTTCCCGACCCGCACGGCGCATTCGGTCGAATCGAAAGCGGCCCCGCAAACCCGAAGCGAATCCTTGGGAGCGAGGTCATGCCCCGCACGCTTCAAGAATACCGCAAGTGCGCCCGCCACTTCTTCGCTTCGATCGGCACGCCCGGCCGAGGTCAGCGCAAACCCGTCCGTGTCAAGGGCCGCGGCCGTATCGACCTTCCGCGAAAAACTCGCGATGTGCGCCAGGATGCGTTCCTCGGCCGCGCCGCGATTTGCCCCCTCGAGGTCGGATGTTGCATGCTGCATAAGCTCCCGATGAAACCCTTCGAATATCTCTCGGCAACGAAGAGAAAAGCAGTCCAGCAAAGCAAGCATCTCATAACGCAGACTTCGGTCTTGCGTCTCCGGTACCGGAAGAGTTGCGGCGGGAAAAATTCGAATATCGGCCAACGCGACACATGAAACAAAGCGCCAACACTTATTCGCCATGTGCATCAAAACCAACTCTTCACCCTCTTCGGTCGGTGATAGTTCATCTAAAATACCGCCGCCCAACTCGGAAGGTAAATGCTCGGCCATGCCGTCGGAGGTATCGAAAAGGCATCCATGTTTCGATTCGAGTGACAGCGCAACCTTCGAGCCGGCTCTGCTTAGGAGCGGCGAAAGTGATGAGCGCGAAAGACGCAGCGTCTCTTCCGCCCCCGCTTGTATCGCATCGTCGATATACATTATCCCGATACCTTATTCGGCGTAATGCGCCAAAAGTTCGACCGCGTCACAAATGCTTCGGCACAAAGATGCATCGTCCGACGGATCGAATTCAATAAAAGTCGACGACAGCGGAAGAGTTCCGTCGTAGTCAGCAAGTGATTCACGCATACCGTCGGCATCATTGGTCAGGATTATAATCAGCGCCGGCCTTTGCCGCGTCAATCGGTTCAAAGCCTCATAAATCTCTTGCGGCGTCGCCAAGAGTATCCAAGGATAGGCCGCAAGTGCTTTCGAGTCGCCGCCGGCATCATCGAATCCGGTTACATAACACGTTTCGCCGCCGAAACGCCCGACGCGAACAACCGGGAAACGGTTTTCGACGGAAATGTTCATCCGGAGATTGCGTCCCAGGCGACTGAGCGCCTTTATCAACCATTCACGATGAAGGCTCTGAAGAACGAGAAAACGAGCGCCTTTCGCCGTGTTTATCAGCTTGTGGAGTTCTTGAGACTCCATACGGCGGGAGGGCAACGAAGATAGCGGCGAAGAGCGAATAGTCTCGGCGACGCCGGGAGAACAAGCATGCCACCAGTGGTCCAGCGGAATGTGATGCTCTTCATCGGATTGAGCCCCCCAGCACGGTTCAGGATCTTCTTCCTTTAAGCTTTCTTCGTACAAGGGCGCGGCAAGCGCCGTTTCGACCCGATCGTTGGTCTCAACACCCTCGGGATCTTCGACCCCCTCGGCTTGACATTCATCGACAGACACCGCATAAGCGATCAGTGTTTCTTGGATGCCGTCCCACAAATTGCGAATGCCCGCATTCCATGTTGGTCTGACAACCCAGAGTACTCCGCGCCCAACCGACAAAAGGTCATAAACCGCTTCGAGACCGGTGTTGAGCGATGACCAGGCAAATTCCGGCCGACCTTGATTGAACCAGATGCACCCGCGAATCGTCTCGACGGTGCTGCCGGAAAAGCGGGGGCCGGTCGGCTTACCGTCGATCTTGACCACCGCGGTCCAGCCGCCTACTCCAATCATTTGGAGCACGTCACTCGAAGATACATCCTCGATTCTCGACCCCATGACCGGACTTGTCCAAGACCACCATATTTTTCTTATTTCCGACCAGTTGGCATTCCAACCCCGTTCGGTGTCGACGACGCCGCAAAGACGCTGATAATCAGAGGTTTTTGCCAACGTTGGCGGAAAAGTTCCGCCTCGGCCGCATGCAATAACCGGTGGAAAAAATGGCGCCTTCTCCAACGCGGTCGCCGCACAATGAAGAAGTGTCGGATCGGAATCGATATCGCAAATAATAAGTCGGCATTTGGCTAAAGAGGCGTCTAGTGGACGCAATTCCGCGAGCCCGTCGGCTACATAGGCAATGTAAGGGGGATCGTTGCCGCGAAGATTCGAGAGAAGCGAACCCATTAAATCCTCGCTCCGGGAGAGAATCAGGACATCAATATTCCCGTTCTCCCGCTCATGCCCCACAAAGCATTCCGTCACCCTTGCTTCAGAAGCGGTATTCATGGTTTTTCTCCTCATGAGCCGTTCAAGCTCAGACGTACCAAGCTGTTTGCAGATCCGACGAAACCACCTTCCCGGACTATGCCCGAAAGGCTGCTCCCTCAATGCATCATCCCGCTTCCCCTACAGGCGGTTGCTCCAGCGGTAGCCGGGTACATGCCGCTCGATGAATAACAGAGCGACAAGCCTCCAACATGCGCAAGCCGCGCCCCCGAATTTCAGTGGCCGAGAGATGTGAACAACAAACGCAGGCAACTGCCAAGCCGCGTTTGGTATTGTGTAAGATACGAAAAAGGTACAAGGCAAAACCAGGGTTCTCAAGGCAAATGTATCGTAATATTGAAATAGGCGATATATGCCTTCGCGGAGCAAATGTGCGCTCGCTCGGTGATACGCGCGACCACGGCGGCTCTCAACCCGATACCACCCGTCAAACTTTTGGATCCACCCGACAAGCAATCGCCTTTTTTGAGCAGGCACTTTTGTATATTTGATACCTCTGGTGAGGTACTCAGTGCACCGATGGTGTCTGTCCGGCAAAAGCCCTTTTATAATGATTCAATCATTCTAAGCGACCCGCACAGGGTGATATCGGAAGGGTGACGCGCAATCATGCCGGTCGGCGTATCCTCGCGCGACGACAGAACCCGGACATTTTCGGGTGTTGGTCGAACAAAAAACGGCTTAGGATGACGGTGATTTGCCGCGACCATAGCCATTCCCAGTCGATACCGGTTAGCCCAAAAAGTGGAGCACCCGATGGAAAAGCAGTATAGCGCAGCAGCGGTTGAAGAAAGAATATATGATCGATGGCTGGCGAACAAAAGCTTCGCGGCCAATCCCCATTCTTCCAAAAAGTCCTATTCGATCGTGATCCCACCGCCGAATGTTACGGGTATTCTCCACATCGGACACGCCCTGAACAATACGGTGCAGGATGTTTTGATTCGATACAAGCGCATGGATGGGTTCGAGGCGTTGTGGATGCCCGGAACCGATCATGCCGGAATCGCTACACAGAATGTCGTGGAGCGAAAGCTGGCTCAAGAAAACACCAATCGTCACGATATAGGCCGCGAGGCCTTCGTTGAAAAAGTGTGGGCCTGGAAGCGTGAATACCACACAAGGATCACCAACCAACTCAAAAGACTGGGGACATCGTGCGATTGGGACCGCGAACGATTTACCATGGACGAAGGGCTGTCGCGGGCGGTTCGGAAAGTTTTTGTGAATCTGTATCGCGACGGGCTTATCTACCGCGGCAAATATATTATCAACTGGTGTCCCCGCTGCCGAACCGCGTTGTCCGACGAGGAGGCCGAACATCAAGATACCGCCGGAAAGCTCTACTATTTTAAATACCCCCATGCGGACGGCGGCGGGCATGTGGTCGTCGCGACTACACGGCCCGAGACAATGCTCGGGGATACGGCCGTCGCCGTTAACCCCAAAGACGAACGCTATGCCGATCTGGTAAACAAAACACTCCTTTTACCGCTTGCCAATCGTGAAATACCCGTCACGGCAGACGATTTCGTCGACAAAGACTTCGGTACCGGCGCCGTCAAAGTAACCCCCGCTCATGACCCCAACGACTTTCAGATGGGCCAACGCCATAAAATGGAACCCGTCGTAGTCATGGATGAAACCGGGAAGATGTGCGGACCCATCCCCGAAAAATATCGGGGGATGGATCGTTTCGAAGCACGCAAGGCGGTTGTCGAAGACATGAAGGCGGCCGGTCTGCTCGAAAAAGTCGAAGAGCACCACCATGCCGTCGGGCATTGCTACCGCTGTGCCACGGTTGTTGAACCGTACTACTCCGATCAGTGGTTCGTTAAGATGAAGCCGTTGGCGGAAAAGGCGTTGCGGGCCGCCTACGATAATGATATCTCGTTCTATCCGGCACGATGGCGCAAGACCTATATCGAATGGATGGAGAACATCCGCGATTGGTGCATCTCGCGCCAAATCTGGTGGGGGCATAGGATTCCCGTCTGGTATTGTCGTGACTGCGGCGAAACGATCGTTGCGGAGCAAACACCCGAAAAATGTCCCTGCGGATCGACTAACCTCGAACAAGACAAAGATGTCCTTGACACTTGGTTTTCTTCGTGGCTCTGGCCGTTCTCGACCATGGGCTGGCCCGAAGAAACCGACGTTCTCCGTAAATTTTATCCGACCGACGTCTTGGCGACGGCGCCGGAAATTCTGTTTTTCTGGGTGGCCAGGATGCTCATGGCCGGGCTGTATTGTACCGGTAAGCTTCCTTTCACCGATATAGTTCTTCACGGGACGGTGCGGGACAAAACCGGCCGAAAAATGAGCAAATCTCTCGGCAACTCAATCGACCCGCTCGAAATAATCGCTGACTATGGGACCGATGCTCTTCGGTTCTCGCTGATCATGATAACCGCCCAAGGCGCCGATGTGTTCCTGAGCAAAGACACGTTCGATATCGGTCGGAATTTCGCCAACAAGCTCTGGAATGCGTCGCGATTCCTCTTGGGTAATATCGAGTCTCGTATCGATTTCGAAACCGTTCCGCCCGCCGAAAGGCTCAAAGCGGAAGATCGCTGGATACTCAGCAGACTCAACACCACAATCAAAGCGGTGAGAGATGCGCTCGATTCATATCGACTCAACGAAATGTGCCATTGCATTTACGATTTTAGTTGGCACGATTTCTGTGACTGGTATGTCGAAGCGAAAAAGATAGACCTTTACAATAGTGAAGATGCGCGGCGTCGCGACGACGCACTGGCTCTGTGCGGTTTCGTTCTTGCGTCGATACTCAAACTGCTCCATCCAATCATGCCGTTCATTACCGAAGAGATTTGGGGCGCTTTGCGCGAGAAAGTGCGGTTCGATGCGGTAATCGACGACGAATCGATAATGCATGCCTCGTTCCCGACAACGGAATCTTCCGCAATAGATCCCGTTGTCGAAGAGCGGTTCGGATTGCTGCAGGAAATAATCGTGGCTCTGCGCACGATCCGCGCCGAAAACAATATTCCTCCCGAAAAGAAAGGGATTGCGGTTGTCATTCCCACCGGCGAAGATATTGCCGCCTGGCTCGGGGAGCAGACGTCTCTTGTAAACCTTTTCGCTCGACTTTCTTCCACAACGGTCGATACCAAGGCAACCAAACCCGGGTTTGCGGGGCAAAGCGTGGTGCGAGGTAACGAGGTCTATCTGGAATTGGAAGGACTTATCGACCGGCAGGTGGAAATCGAACGGATTTCCAAAGAGATCGCCAAGCAAACCGCGCTGGCCGCGGGAACCGAAAAGCGTTTGGCAAACAAGAATTTCGTCGAAAAAGCCCCCGCGGATGTCGTGGATAAGGAACGAGAAAAGCTCCAGGGCATAAAACAAAACCTCGAAAAACTCGAGGCCGGTTTGGCCACCTTACAAAATCAGCAATGAGCAAATTCCCGATTCTTATCGCGCCGGCCGCGGTGTATGGTAACCTTGTACTCGCACAAAACCCGACCTGCGGGCTTCGTCCCGCTCCCGCATTACGGCAAGGAACTTCACCTCGCCGGAGGGAGAACGTGTCACTCGGACCTCGTAGCGGCTATTATGACTAAAACAATAATTCTCTATTCATAATTCTTTACTCTCATCATCCCGTTGTTCCGCAACGATCTTCAAAGGGCGATTCCTGATCTAAAATCTGCAACCCAAGGGGGGACGATGACTATGCGAGCACTGCTTTTGCCGATATTGGTTCCACTGGCGCTTTGCGCGGAAAATACCGCGGACGACGCCAAGAGTTCTGATGGATGGGACATTTCGGTACAAGCAAACGTTATGACCGGTCTGAATGCGTATAGCGATAATTGGGAAGGAGGGGAAGCGGGCTCGATTAATTGGACCCTAAAATTTGACGGGTCCGCCAAAAGGCAATTAACTCCCGCACTTCACTCCGCAAATACGATCCGACTCGCTTTTGGAGAGACCCACATTCAAGACAAAGATACCGACAAATGGCTTGCGCCAACCAAATCTACCGATGAAATCGATTTGGAATCGATTCTCTCACTCACGCGCGGATGGTTTGTCGATCCCTATCTGGGAGTTCGTTTCGAAAGCCAATTCTGGGATCCGCCCGCCGATTCAACCGAAACTGACCAATACTTCAATCCGATTCTCTTGACCGAAAGCTTCGGTGCCACCAAGGACCTGATCGATGCCGACCCGACAAAACTCCAAATGCGTATCGGTGGCGCCTGCAGGCAAAGTATCGAGCGAATGATCGATACAACGACCGTCACCAACGATGTCGGTGTAGAATTCATCACGACGTTCGAAACTACGACCAGGAAGGACTGGATCACGTTCGCCAGTCGCCTGAAAGTATTCCAAGCGTTGGTAAGCTCCGAAACGGATGATATCGAAGATCACAATGAATGGCGGTATCCCGACATCGACTGGGAAAACACGCTTTCAATCAACGTTACCAAGTATATTATGGCCGGGTTTACACACCAGGTACTCTATGACAAGCAAATAGAATCAGAGGGCGGCCCTCGATGGCGCCTGACTGCTTCGCTCGGGATAACCCTGGCCCATCGGAACAAATAGATGACTCGTAAGACCCCTTGTTAGTATGGTGGCCGGTGGGAAGAGTATATTGTACTATGCGTATGTCTTGCATTCGCCCTATGGAGTGATATCGTGATATTCCCTCGTCTCGAAATGGTAAGGAAAATTGCATCGGGAGGAAGCTATAACGTTATCCCCGTCTGCAAAACAATTCTCGCCGACACCGAGACCCCCGTATCGATCTGGATGAAATTATTTCAGAACAGACCTTACAGTTTCCTTTTGGAGAGTGTTACCGGGGGGGACCGGGTTGCTCGCTACTCTTTTATCGGCGGAGACCCATTTTTAACTTTCCGCGCCGACGGCGATCGATGGCGTATCGAGGGTCGCGAAAAAAGCAACGGCACAGGCAACCCCATTCTGGTCCTTCGTGAACTCATGCGGCGCTATAAGGGCGTTCATGTCGAGGGCATTCCCCGGTTTTCGGGCGGCGCCGTCGGATACTGTGCCTACGACGCCATCCGGTTTTGGGAAGAAATACCCGATATGAACCCAAAGCGCGACGGGCTCAACGATATTTTTATGGGATTATATCGTACGATTGTGGCGTTCGACAACCGTGAACACCGACTTCTTTTAATAACGCATCTGTTTGTGGATGAGTCGACCGATTTGGAGGCCGCTTACCACGAAGCGGAGCATACTTTAGGAAGCTTGGAAGACACACTTGCAATCCGTCTGCCCTCAACCGCCCTTAAGATCGGCGATGCGGGGCCGGTATCGTCCAATTTTGATAAGGGGCAATTTGAAACCGCGGTCGAGAAGTGTCGGGAGTATATCGCGGCGGGTGATATATTCCAGGTGGTTCTCTCTCAGCGCTTCAGCGTCGAGGTCGATGCGAACCCGTTCGATCTCTACCGGGTTCTTCGTACGGTCAATCCGTCTCCATACATGTTCTATTTATCCTGCGAGGACTCTTCCATCATCGGGGCTTCACCGGAGATGTTGGTACGGGTTGAGGATCGACGGGTTGAGGTTCGTCCAATTGCCGGCACCCGTCGTCGAGGGGCCGATGAACACGAGGATGAGCGGCTCACGAAGGAGCTTCTGGCCGACCCTAAGGAGCGCGCCGAACACATTATGCTGGTCGATCTGGGGCGCAACGACGTCGGTAGGGTGAGTGAACATGGGAGTGTCGTAACCGAAGAGATGATGCATATCGAGAAATATAGTCATGTCATTCATATCGTCTCGAATGTCCACGGACGGTTGCGCTCGGACAAGGATGCATTCGATGCGCTGTTTTCGTGTTTTCCGGCCGGAACGCTCTCGGGGGCGCCTAAAATCCGTGCCATGGAAATTATCGACGAATTGGAACCCGTACGTCGAGGGATCTACGGCGGCGCGCTGGGCTATATCGACTTTTGCGGAAATTTGGATTCTTGTATTGTCATTCGCACGATGCTCTATCGGGACGGCGTCGCCTCCATTCAGGCCGGGGCCGGGATTGTAGCCGATTCCGTTCCGTCGACCGAGTATCAAGAAACGGTTAATAAGGCTAATGCGCTCTTTTCGGCGATAATGGACGCCAAAAAAGTAATTGGATAAAGCAAACCCGGGATCCGCCCATGCTCTTGATAATCGACAATTACGATTCTTTTACGTATAATCTCGTTCAGTACCTGGGAGAGATCTATTCCGATATCCAGGTATACCGCAACGATAGAATCACGGTCGAGCGCATTCGTGACCTCGCACCCGAGGGGATTGTCATTTCTCCGGGGCCGTGTACGCCCAAAGAGGCCGGAATATCGGTCGAAGTGGTCAGACAATTAGGTCCGACAATTCCTCTGCTCGGTGTATGCCTTGGACATCAATCCATCGGAGCGGCATTCGGTGGAAACATCATTCGAGCGCCGTACTTAATGCACGGCAAGGTGTCGAGTATACATCATGACGGCAAGGGGGTTTTTACGAACCTCCCCTCACCATTCATCGCCACCAGATATCACAGCCTGGTTATCGAACGTGACGGTTGTCCCGATTGCTTAGGGATCGTCGCGGAGACGGAAGATAAGATTATCATGGGTGTTCGCCATAAGGAATACCCGATAGAAGGTATTCAGTTCCACCCCGAATCGATCCTTACCGAGGCCGGCAAGGACCTTCTTCGTAACTTCGTCAAGAGCTTCGGAGGCTTATGAGCACGATTCTCGACACTATCATCGAGCACAAAAAGCGCGAAATCCGCGCCCTTCGTGAACATCGGTCGGATTTCCGGGGGCGCACCGATACAAAGAGACCTTTCATAAAAAATTTGGCCAAGTGCCCGGCGCCGGCGATTATTGCCGAAGTAAAAAAAGCCTCGCCGTCGAAGGGTATCATCCGCGAAGATTTCGATCCGGCGGCAATAGCTCGGGTATACGACAAGGGCGGAGCGGATGCCGTTTCGGTACTTACGGATGAACGGTTCTTTTGCGGGTCGACCGATTACCTGACCACCATTAGGGAGACCGTGCCCCGCCCCGTACTTCGTAAGGATTTCATAATCGATCCTTTGCAGGTCGAACAGACGGCCTCACTCAATGCCGATGCCATGCTCCTCATCGCGGCGGCCTTGTCGGACGGGCAAATGGAAGAATTGTTTGCGGCCGCATCGGAACTCGCCATCGACCCACTAATCGAAATTCACAATGAGGGTGAGCTTGAACGAGTGATGCGTCTCGAGCCACCACTTATCGGCATCAACAATCGCGATCTGGCGACGTTCAAGACCGATATTTCGGTGACACTCCGCCTCATAGCCGCTATTCCCCGCACTACTCTTGTGGTGTCTGAAAGCGGTATATTCGGGCAAGACGAAACAAAACCGCTGATTGCGGCCGGAGTGCGGGCGATCCTTGTTGGCGAGTCCCTGATGCGTTCGGAAAATCCGGCTGCGCTGATCGATAGACTGCGTTGCCGCAAATCGAACTCGTGAGGGCGTTATGGGTGTAAGAGTTAAAATCTGTGGTATCACACGCTACGACGACGCTCGTATTGCGGTGAATCTTGGTGCTGACGCGCTCGGTTTCATCTTTCATCCGCAAAGTCCACGATATATACAACCGGCGGCGGTTCGCGAAATCGTAGACCGTCTTCCGCCGTTCGTGGCGAAAGTTGGGGTATTTGTCAATCAATTGGCCGAAACGATCAATGCGATTGCCGCCGCCGCGGGCTTGGACACCATTCAACTTCATGGCTCGGAATCCCCGCGCATCACGGAAGATCTTCCGTTGACGGTCATCAAAGCTTTCTCCGTCGGCCCCGATTTCGCACCCTCAGTGCTTGACACCTACCGGGTCGCCGGTTTCCTGCTCGATACCTGGGATCGCCACAAGGCGGGCGGAACCGGTAAAACATTCGACTGGACCGTTGCACGCCGGGCGGTCAATGACGGGCATCGCATAATCCTGGCCGGGGGACTTGGGCCGGTCAATGTTCGGGAAGCGGTCGAGGTCGTTCAGCCGTACGCCGTCGATGTCAGCAGCGGCGTGGAAATCAGCCCGGGGATCAAAAGTCCCGAAAAGATGCGCGATGTTATTCGGGTGGTTAAGAGCTAAAAAGGCCGGTTCAAAGCGCGGACCCGGCACCGGGTATCGCCCATTCCGCGATTGGATCACACCCCAAATGGCCTTTCAAACAAATGAAAGGCCACAAGGGTTATAAATAGCCGAACGCCACCGTCCTTCGTAGTCATCCCATCACGTGTGTCACCGCCGTCAACGCGCGGTCATATCACGCTAGTAAATCTCAAAGCGACCGGAAATTGACATAAGCGATGGATTCATATACGCGCTCACCTTTATGCGGCATTCCTTCGATGCGACCTTTTCTCCGCTGATCGTTTCCGGTATCAGCCAATAAAACTTCCTCGTTGAAGGGATAAAAGATCGGTCGGTTACATGGTACCAATCTTTGCCGTCATTAGGGCTGAACTGCACCATAACTGAAGAAATAGTACTATCCAGCAGCGCCCCACACCAGGTAATCCCGAGCGTATCACCAACCATATAGGAATCACCGTACTCGGGGGCCGTCACCCATAGCGGATAAATGTCGCAACTATCGGTGGGCGGAGGCGAAACGATAGTATCGGGATCTTCGATTATGAACATACCCGAATATGACACAATGGAAGGATCGTCGTAGGATCTCACCCGCACCAGACAACTTCTCCGGGCAAGGGACACCCCCCCGATGGATTCGGGAATAGGCCAGTAGTACGACCGCGCTCCCACATAAAGAGTGCTGTCACTAAGCTGGTACCATTTTTTTCCACTGTCGAAACTCAGCCCCACCATGACACCGGAAATGATACTTGATGTGCAGTCGGCCAAAGTGCCGCACCAAGTGATATCAAGCGTGTCGCCGATCTCGTAGCGGTCGCCCCGATCAGGTGTT
>WJJU01000127.1 GCA_014729595.1 Chitinivibrionales bacterium | reverse complement strand
TTTTTTTGGTCGAGAGGCGAGTCAACGAGGGATTCCCGACATTCTTCGACAGCCTCTGGTGGACAATCGTCACCATCTCGACCGTCGGCTACGGCGAGCGAGTGCCGCTTACTTTTTGGGGGCGTATAGGAGCTTTGGCCACCATTTTCGTGGGCATGGCGGTTATGGGGACTGTAACGGGCCGGATAGCATCATTTCTTATGGAGCGGCAAATGAAAGAAGAAAACGGTGCGCTGGACTACCATCGGCTTAAGGGTCATTTTGTGGTTTGCGGCTGGAAACGGGAGATGAATCGTGTTCTGCACCAAATTCTCGATGCGGACGAATGCTTTTCGCCGGTGTCGACCGTTTTGCTCAACCGCGCGCCCACCGAATCGATCACCGACATTCGCAATGATCCGCGGCTTAAAGGCATTCGCTATGTCAATGGCGATCTTATGGAAGAGCGGGACCTCATTCGCGCGGGCATTAAGGGGGCGACGAGAGTTCTCGTCCTTGCGGATCACCTTACCGAAGGAGATTTGCGGCAAATTGACTCCAAAACCGTCATGGCGGTGATGTCGATCAAAAATCTCAACAAAAATGCCTATGTTTGTGCCGAGCTGCTCGACACCAAGTACGAAAAGTATTTGCGGCTTTCGCATTGTGATGAAATCCTTTCCTCGCGCGAATTCGTGCGGGCGGTTACGGCGTGCGCCGCTTCCGGGACAGGGCTCTCGCACGTGCTTCAGGCTTTGATTTCCGGCACTAACGGTGGATGTCTCGAGACGGTGAAAATACCGGATTCGTTTATCGGAAAAACCTATGCCGCGTTGCGGGAGTACTTTTTTTACGAAGAGCACCGCCAGTTGATCGGTTTGCTTGAGAACACGGGCAATATCATGGCGCGCAAACGAGAAGCGCTGCGCGATGCACAGAAAAACCCCGATATATCTTCACTGGTGCCCAAACTCAAAGAAGTTAAATCGTTGACCGCAAACGAACCGGTTATCAATCCGCCGGCGGATTATATGATTCGGCGGTACACGAGGGGTATTGTAATTACCGGCCCCGAAAAAGGAAGCGCGAGATGACGGAGGACAAGGCGAGGGAAGAAAAGGTCGAACGGTTGAAATGTATCAGCCTTTTCGACCCAATTCGTCACGATGAAAAAGCGATGCTCGGGATAGCTTCGCTCTTTCGGGCCATATCGTTTCCGAAAGGACACACCGTAATCACCGAGGGGGATGAGGGGGATGAAATATACGTAATAAAGTCCGGTACGGTTTCGGTCGAGAAACGCACCGCGCAGGGGGAGGCGTACACGGTGGTCGAACTAAGCGCCCCCATGAACATATTCTTCGGCGAAATTGCACTCCTGGACTCCGAAAAACGATCGGCCACGGTGGTATGTGTCACCGACTGCACGTTTTATATTCTCGGCCGCGATCAGTTTCTGGCCTACGGAAATGAAAACCCCGCCGCCGCTTTGGCCGTTACGCGACAGCTTTCCCGCATCTTATGCAATCGCTTGCGCAAGGCAAACGCGGACATAATAACTCTCTTTGACGCTCTTGTCGAAGAGGTTGAACAAGCGGGCGGCATGAGTGAAGACGGATCGGCCTCGGCATAGTCGTCGGGACGAAGTCGGGAAGCTTATCACTTTCAACCATCAACGAATGAATTGGCTGCACTATGGAAAAAACACTTCGCGACAGACTTCTTCTTGTCCTCCTGGGCGCTTTTTTGTTTCTACCATTCTTAGGTTCCGTTCATCTTTTCGACTGGGACGAAGTCAATTTTGCCGAGGCGGCCCGCGAGATGATTACCACCGGCAATTACCTTCGCGTACAAATAGAATATGAGCCGTTTTGGGAGAAACCCCCGCTATTTTTTTGGCTTCAAGCGCTCAGCATGAAAGTGTGGGGGGTAAATGAATTCGGGGCGCGGTTCGTTAATGCAATCTGCGGAATCGTTACCATGCTTATCGTGTATGGGATCGGACTGCGCCTGCGTGACCGGCTTTTGGGTCTTTTCTGGGCGCTCGCGTTCGCGGGTACACTTCTTCCCCATCTCTTTTTCAAGTCCGGAATTATCGATCCCGTGTTTAATTTATTCATCTTTCTCGGTATCTGTCGGGTTGCCGCCATGACGGCCGGCACGGCAAAGAACCGGCAACGCGCGGCGGCGATTGCGGGGCTCTTCGTCGGTTTGGCGGTGCTTACGAAAGGACCGGTGGCGTTTTTGATTACCGTCCTTTGCGTGGGGATATACTGGATTTGGCGACGCGATCGTTCCGTATTCACATTTCGCGAAGCGTTAGTATTTACGGTCGTCGTCGGTGCGGTCAATTTTTTCTTTTACGGTGTCGAAACGATCGCCCACGGGACGTGGTTTATTCGAGAGTTTCTTGAGTATCACATTAGGTTGCTGCGAACCGGCGAGGCGGGGCATGGGCGTCCGTTCTATTACCACTTTCTGGTTCTCCTTTTCGGGTGCTTTCCCGCCTCGGTGCTTGCCATA
>WJJU01000126.1 GCA_014729595.1 Chitinivibrionales bacterium | reverse complement strand
CCGCTCAACGTATCGCGTGAGACACTGCAGCACAATCCTCTTATTCACAAAATTCGCAAGGCCTTGGTAAGCCGGGTGCTGGGGAAATTCTCCGATTTGGCCGAGAGCGATCCGGCAAAATATCGAGAATTCTGGGACGAATTTGGCCCCATCATAAAAGAAGGCCTTCATATGGATTACGAAAACCGCGACAAGCTCCTTGAACTTGCCCGTTTTCGCTCTTCGATGGGTACCTCGGCCGATGATCTCGTATCCCTCAAGCAGTATGTCGGGCGCATGCGGGAGGGGCAAAAGGATATCTACTACATTCATGGCGAAAATCTTGATATTGTCGAAAAAAGCCCTCACCTGGAAGTCTTTAAAGAAAAGGGCATAGAGGTACTCTACCTAGTTGACCCAATCGATGAATTCATCGTTCCCAATAATGTTTATGATTACGACGGCAAGAAGCTGGTGTCGGTGACGCAAGGCGATCTGGATCTTGGGGAACTTGGCAAGGAAGAGGAAAAAAAGAAGAAGAAAGCAGACGCCAAATACAAGAAACTGCTGGAGCGTATCAAAAATATCCTTGCCAACGATGTCAAAGAGGTGCGGGTGACGACACGCCTCAAAGACAGCCCGTGCTGTTTGGTTTCGGATGGTCAAGCCGTCGGGGCTTACATGGAAAAGCTCATGAAATCAATGGGGCAAGAGGTGCCCGAGAGCAAGCCAACCCTGGAGGTCAATGTCGAACACCCGGTTGTGGCTAATCTCGAAACGCTTTATGAGCGTGATCCCAAAAATCCCCAACTCGATGAATGGGTGAATATTCTTTACGACCAGGCGCTGATCGCGGCGGGACAGGGAGTGCGGGACCCTCTGACATACAGCAAGCGTATCAATGAGCTTCTCACGAGCGTCTCCGCATCATCGGCGGAAGCTGAGGGTACCCAAGACGGGTAGGTGCGTTTAGAGTGGTCGAGAGCGAATAGAGTGAGCCTGCGGTACACGGCGGGGCCGGTTGCCCGCGGGAAAAAAAGCGTGTAATCGGCTCATTCTCCAGGCTGTGGAAAATCGTACGCTTCGGGGGTAACGCTGAATAACTGAAAGCCTTAGATACCAAAATCCCCGAAATTCGCGGTCACCCGGCGAAAGGTATGGAATACCCGGACCTGACGAATGTTCATCGCCGGCGATAGGCTGTCCGCCGTATTCCGCGGCGAAACCACTTGAACCCTGAATCCTGAACCCTGAACTCGAACAAATGTCAATCATAACATTTCTCACCGATTTTGGAACCCACGACTGGTTCGTGGCGAGTATGAAAGGGGTGGCCTTGGGGATCAACCCCGCGGCGGCATTGGTCGACATCACCCACGATATCGATCAGGGAGACATTACTTCCGCCGCATTTGTACTCGATATGTGCCGGTGGACATTCCCGAAATCGACCGTATTTGTAGTCGTAGTGGACCCCGGGGTGGGAAGCGAACGAAGAGCCATAGCTCTGCGGGCCGGCGGCCGTTCGTTCGTGGGACCCGACAACGGCGTATTCTCTTTTATTATGGCGGATACCGAGGACTGCGAAATCCACCAAATCACCAACGACGATCTTTTCAGAAAACCCGTAAGTGCGACCTTTCACGGTAGAGATATATTCACTCCGGTAGGGGCTCATCTTTCGCACGGGGTTTCGCTGGATGCCGTGGGGCCGCTTTGCACTGATCCAGTCGTGATCGAACGGCCCACCGTCGTGAACACCGATACGGTAATTCGCGGGCAGGTGGTGTATATCGACCGATTCGGTAACGCCTTGACCAATATCGATCGTACGGTTTTTAATCGTTTATCTTCGCCGCCTACAATTGTTGAAATAGCGACCGCAACCATGTCTTTAGGCACCCATTATGCCCAGTGTCCGAGAGGCGAGGCCTTGGCCCTCCTCAATTCCGTCGGCCGCCTCGAGATAGCAGTAAACGGCGGAAGCGCCGCTCAGCGTTTCGGCCTTCATCCGGGCGCCGAGGTGATAGTCAAGTAATATTTCCCTATATATGGAGTAGGGTATGAATCGATGGACCGAAGAGGCGATCGATAAGTGGTACAACGATCAAGCGTGGATTTTTGGAGCCAATTTTATACCGTCAACGGCAGTCAATCAGTTGGAAATGTGGCGGGAAGAAACGTTTGACCCACAAACGATCGATCGAGAATTGGGATATGCAAAAAAGATCGGCATGAACACCATGAGGGTCTATTTGCATGACCTGCCGTGGGAAAAGGATGCCAAGCGTTTCCGCGAACGTATCAACACCTATCTCGATATTGCCGACAACCATCGCATCGGAACCATATTCGTGCTCTTTGACGATTGTTGGAACCGCTCATTCTCGTTGGGGCCTCAACCCGCCCCCAAACCGTATACCCACAATTCGGGCTGGATTCAGTCTCCGGGGGAACAAGTCGTCAAAGATCCTTCCCAATGGCCTCGGCTCGAAACGTATGTCAAAGAATTGCTCGCGTATTACAAAGATGATACACGGATAGTCTTGTGGGATCTGTATAACGAGCCGGGTTACGAAATGGAGCCACCGGAATTAACGCTGCCGCTACTCGAGGCGGTGTTCGCGTGGGCTCGGTCCGTAGAGGGACTGAGCCGCCCGCTTACCACCCCGGTATGGAATTACTCGGCCAAATTCGTGCGCATGAATGAGTTTGCGTTGAATAATTCGGATGTTATCACTTTTCATTGCTATGGCCCGCCTCAAGAACTGGCGGATCGCATAAAAAATCTAAGCGCGTGCGGACGTCCTTTGATCTGTTCCGAATACATGGCACGGGGACAAGGAAGCACCTTTGCATATTGCTTGCCGGTACTAAAAAAGTACAACATCGGTGCCGTAAACTGGGGGTTGGTATCAGGGAAAACCCAAACCATATATCCGTGGGGCTGGAATGAAGAAAAAGGGGAGCCGGTTCTTCCATTTCACGACATTTTTCATCCCGACGGGTCGTTTCTTCTTCCTATCGAAGAAACGGTATTCTCTCAGGCTACGACTGAAGCGGAAGGCCGGCGGTATGG
>WJJU01000125.1 GCA_014729595.1 Chitinivibrionales bacterium | reverse complement strand
GTCATGCGGTAAGCAATGTAACGGTCAATATTATTGACGCGGCCGGCGCCGTGGCCGCGACTGCTCGAAGCGATCTCAGGGGAACGTTCGAAATCCGTAACATCACCGACGGTGTCTATACGATTCGGGCCGGTAAAGAAGGTGCCGTTGTCGATGCGATCCGATTGGTTGGAAACGAGGCGGATACGGTATGTTCACGCATCGAAGCGGCCGGGGGACGTCTGTTTGCGCCGCCGCTCGATTCCGATACGCTTTTCGTAGATTCCATCTCCGTAACGGTCAAAGAGGGCAACCGTTTCCTTCGGTGGTATGCCGTACATGACGACAACCGGCTCGACGAAGTATCCATCAAGGTACGTTCACCCCTTCTCAAGAACCTGAACCCCGGCGACACACTTTCCGGGGTGGGCCTCGGGGACTACGTACTCACCATCGATGCCGACACCGCCGTCATACTTGACCTTGCGGAACATACGTTTACCGTCGACAGTTCAACCGTCGTAACCGCGGTCGACACCATGATTCTTCCCGACGGAACGATCGATACGCTCCGATACTATTATACCGAAACGCCGACGATGCCGGTTACTCACACCCCCGCGGACAGCATTTCACTCAGCGAAGGGTACGCGACACTCGATCTGTCGGTCAAGGGTGCGACACTCAACGACGCATGTGTCTACTATCGCGATGTTGCCGCACGAGCTTTCGATTCCGTTTGTTTCGAAGATGTCGACGTCGCGCATTCCGGTGATCTTCACACTTACTCGTTCGGAATATCGCCACGAAAAAATGGAAGCACCATGCTTTATTATTTTCGTGCCCGCATCGGGGATGACTGGTATGGATACGCAAAAGAAACATTCGCAACATACATACGACCGGACACTTCGAGGTTGTCGAGAATTTCGCTCTCCCCCTCCTCGACCGACACGCTGCTTTTGCCGAAGAATGGCGTTGTAGGCTTTGAGCTGGTCGGCTATTATGGATCGAAATTTATTCCCGCCGTAAATTTGGTCGACTCGGACGTGACGTGGAGCGTTAAGGCCCAAGGACAATCGATCGCTGACCGTTTACTGAGTCGGACCTCGGGCATACGGGTGGAGGTCGACGCCTCGAAAGGCGCCGCCGGCACCACGTACACGCTGCGGGCGACCGTCGACACAACAACACGAACA
This sequence comes from Chitinivibrionales bacterium, assembly GCA_014729595.1. Classification (GTDB taxonomy): domain Bacteria; phylum Fibrobacterota; class Chitinivibrionia; order Chitinivibrionales; family WJMI01; genus WJJU01. Next base: position 11,437 of record WJJU01000125.1, on the reverse strand, counting down.
TTTGTACCCGGCGTTGACAACTCAGTATCGACCACTTTTCGTATTGCGGCTAACCCACTGGACAGTATCCGCGTCACGCGCATCGGCGGCAATGAAGGCCCGATCACGACCTCATCGCTTTCGAAAGCCGAATTCGTGGCCGAAGGTGTGGGTATGGAAGGCGAGATGATTACGCTTACGCCGACGTGGAGTATCGTCCCGGAAGAGGCCGGAACCATATCGAAAGACGGTGTGTTCAGACCGCACGAAAATTTCTTCGGGTGGGTCGAAGTTCACGCCGCGATCGGGAAGGTTCACGGAGAGTTCAACCGGCGCCGGGGGCAAGAGGTTAATCGCTCCGGACTTCAGGTTGTTCATTTAGTTGGCCACGTCGCGGACACCGCGACAAACGGCCACGGCTGCCGGGTGACGTTTCCCGAAGGAGTTATTCCCGAAGAAGTTACGGCCGCCCTCGGCCTTGACATGCCCATTGTCAACAATCGCGTGGCTTTGAGTTCCGGCGAATACACCGCCGTTTCCAATCTCTACGACATTGAACTCTGGGACGTAAACACCGGGGCTTCCGTTTCATTTGACGCAGGGCGGACGGTTTCGCTCACCCTCGACATCCCCGAAGAGTATCACGGCGCCGTTGAGAGCGGCGGTGGAGAGTTCACGATTGGTCGTTGGGACCCCGACAGCGTACTCTGGGTAGTGCTTGACAGTTGTACCCTTGACCCCGAAGCGAAAGAGATTAGCGTAGACTTGGCGCATTTTTCGCGATATACGGTCCTCTACAAAATGAAAGAGCTTAAAGGATTGTGGAGCGTCAGCCCAAACCCATTCTCTCCGCACATCAAACCCGTCCATGAGCATGGACGAAACGCTCCGGCGGGCACCTGCATCCGCATCAAGCCGGAAGCTCGATATGAACCAATTACCGTCAGGGTGGACATTTACAATATCACCAGCGACCGAGTCTGGTCCGTCGTCAAGCAAAACGCCCCAACGAGCGGAATGTGCGTTTGGTGGGACGGAACCAGTCTGCGCAACACCTATAGCCTTGGCGGGGACCGAGACATCCTCACCCCCGCCGGCATAGTGGTACGTGGCGACCGGATGTGCCGCAACGGTCGCTATTTCGCGGTCCTAAGCGTATCGGCGGGCGGCGAGACAAAGCAATATATGAAACCGATCATACTCTTCAAGTAGTCTCATACATCGGAGGGAACCGTGCGCTGCAGAGAAATAATGACCGTAGTGCTGTGCGCCACCTGGGCGCTGTTCGCCCGGAATACGACGAAGCTGGAAACGCAGATTGGTATATTTCCCCTCAAGACAGCTTACGGGGATTCAAAAGAAGCCGCGGAGGTGCTTTCACTGCTGAAGGCGGAACTAAAGAAAGTCGGCGGCTACGACATTCGTACCGCCGATGCGATGAAGAAGGCATTCCAAGAAATTCACAGACGCTTTCCCGAACGCTGCGACAATCCCGATTGCGCGGCGGCGGTGGGGTCCGCCCTGCAATTGGAGCGTATGTTGTATGGCGGTGTGGACCGCAACGGAAAAAAGCATGCGGTACGTCTCACTATGGTTGATGTCTTAACCCACCAAATCATCGAAAAGATATCGTTGGAGGAAAAGGCGTCTATCGGCCTGGAAAAACTCATGGAAATTGCGGTCGGCAAACTTCACGGGCGGGAAGATGCGGGGTTCCGGAACGCGGTCCAAGAGTACTATGGGCGCGAAGTACACAACAAGAGGCAGATGATGATATCGGCGGCAACATGTCTTGCCGCGGGATTTATCTGGGGGGCGGCCAACGGTTCGCTCACGGGTCGGGATGAAGATGAGCGAGTGGCGGAAACGATTGAAGCCGGCGACCTTCCACTTAGCGGGATTGCTACAGGCGAAGATCAAATACCCCTCTTTGGGCGCCCGGGGGCTTTGGCCAACACATACGTAGCCGAATCAAACGATTCCTATGGTGTATTTTTCAATCCGGCGGGACTCCCGTGGTCGCGTGGTGGAGAAGTTTCCTTCGGTTACCAATACCGTTTCGGTCTCAACAACTTCGCGGCTTCATACGTTAATAAAGCCACACGCGATCTCGGCTTTGGCCAGGGTTTCCTGTACAGCGGTGACAGTCTTGCCAATACGACCTATTTTTTCTCAGCCTTGGGCTATCGATTCAATGCGCTAACTTCGTGGATTCCTCCCCTGGCGATAGGCGCCACCGTCAAACTCCGAAGCTTTAAGCTTGCGGCGGCGAATTCTCCCGACGCGACAACCGGTAATTCCTTCGGATACGGCCTTAATCTGGGCCTGCAAATGGATGTTTCCGAGCAAATCCGAGGCGGAATATTATTGAAAAATGTTCCTATGATAAATATCAATCGCAACACTTACAGCAACATTCAGTATAGCGAAACCGATGCCCCCTTGCTTCAGGTCGGCGGTACCTTCAAGGCCAATCATGCTACCTTTCTTATATGCGAATCCCGAATACCACTCATCGACGACCAGCCGTGGAAATTCGCGGGGGCGATGGAACGGCTGATGTTCCGTATCATCCGCGCGCGAATCGGCATTGCCCGCGAAGTCGATTACGATAAACCCTGGCAATTCACCGGAGGATTCGGTCTTGACCTCGAGATGGGTGACGGTTTAGCCAAATATCTGAAAGTAGACGGATCGTACGAGTACAATACGATACAGGTATTTGCCCACGTAGCCAACGTTTCGCTTCGTTTCGGATTCTAAGAGTTTTTTTCGCCACTCCCGTCGCCTTCCGACACCCTCGTGCCCCCCCCCCTCGATATACACCGAGTATGTCTTCGCCGGGGCACCTTGCCGAGAGCCCGGCGGAGCACCGCCGGCTCGGAGGAGGGGTATTGGAGTTGGCTCAAGTCCGAATTCCGACGGGTTAGCGTTTGCTGCGGCGCCTAAGAGCCGCTCACAAAATGAGCCGCTACTCAAGCCAACCACGACGACTCGTCTGTTTCGTTGCGCCTCATCACCATATCAACCGGGGATATGCCTTGTCTTCCGCTTTGCGGGCTCACATTCAGGCCTTCCCGCTCGGCCTTCCCCGACGTAGCTCATTCTGAAAGCAGCTCCTAGAGTTTTTGCCTTTCGGCCCGCTCCAGCGGTACGCTTGGGATGCGATTCCCGATTTCCGAGAAAACATAGGCCACTCTCCCCCACTTTCCCTTTGGAGCCCTATATTATAATTATAGTAACGGTCGAGAGCATCGATTATCTTTAAAGTTCGGGAGTTCTCCGCGACTCTCTTCTCATAATGCTACAATACCTTCACGATTACTGATGGGGGGACCGAAATGCGTCTTTTGACCTTTTCCGCGGTTCGAAGTGCTTTGATCGCCACCGGTATGTTCGGGCTTGGGATGCTCGGGTTTGTAGCGCAAGCATCAAGCGATCTTGAACTATCCGCAGGTCCTATGTACGAAGCTTGGTCCAAAGAGGATTCGGTCCTTGCATGCTGCCTGAAGGTACAGGCTCCCGCCGATGCGGCTACGCGCCGACGACCGATTCAGGTGGTGTTGGCCTTGGATGTCTCCCGTCAAACGGCCGGGACTCCGCTCAAGGCCATCAAGGAAGCCGCCATGCTCGTGGCAAACGGGCTTCATGATGGAGACCGGTTGGCAGTCGTCGCCTTCTCTGACTTCGGGCGTACGGTTTTCAGCATGCAACAGCTTAACGCCTCATCCCGCAAGGTTGCCGCTAAAGCGATTACTACCTTACGCGAAGAAGCGGGACGTAATGTTGGAGCAGGACTCGATAAGGCTCAAGCCGAGCTTATGCGACACAAAAACACCAATCTCGCCGGTCGATACCTTTTGTTGCTGACAATCGGCGACGCCACCAAGGGATCCCAAAGTCCTCACAAGCTTCTCTCCCGTGCTTCAACATTGCACGACAAGCACGATATCGCCATATCAACATTGGGCTTTTCCACCTATGACGTCTTAGGTACAAAGGTGAATTTGAACGAGGATTTGCTTCGGGACATGGCGCTGAATCATGATGGACGGTATTACTTTGTCGAAGAGTTGGAAAATGCGTCTTCGTTTATGGGACTGGAGCTTGAGCTGATAAGCGAGGCAAGTGCTCGACAAGTTCGCATAGAAATCAACACACAGAGCGACGCCACCATTACCAATGTGGCCGGCGCGCGTCAAAGCGGAAAAGTATTGCTGGTCGGCGATATGCGACCGGGTCAATGCCGGCGAGTGGTATTCGACCTTGCCAATCGCCCCGAAAGAGAGCGTGACGTCATATTGAACGCCGTGTACATAGAGCCGGGAGGCTTTACGGAACGCCGTCTACGTTCATACGTACGCATTCCACTCACCTCCGGTTCGCGGCGTCTCGACCGGGAATTCGGCCCTTTCCTTGCGGTGTTCGATTTGCAAGAAGATTTAGCACATACGGCGGAACACATAAAAGACAATCGTCGAGAGTACTTGACAATGTACCGCTCCCGGGTAACGCGCTTAGAGCAGGAAAACAACAATTTGGGCTCAGCTTATATAGCGGATCAGCTAAAATATTACCAAACGTTTGAGCGCCGCCTGGACGACACCGCGGTTTGGGCCGAAATACTTATCATGCACACCAAATTCCGACTTCTACGGCTCTTGTACGGAATTGAGAAACTTTAAACGCCAAAGACATGCGCCACGAACCGGTGCGGCGGTCACCGCCTCGGGGATAACGAGAAACGACCTAAATCAGGCAGTGTAGCATCAGACGGTATCGAGTGAGGTGAAGAATGAGTAAATATTCGATTATTTTTCTTCTGCTTATTTTTTCCACCGTCTTTCTTCGGGCTCGGGAAGAGAACGAAGACATAACCGCCGAGGGTCGAGGCGCCGGGCAAACCGAGATCGAGGCGTTGACGGCGGCCAAGCGAGACGCCGTCGAGAAAGGAATCGGCTCTATCCTTCTATCCCAAACCGAGATCGAGAATTTTCGGCAAAAACGAGGGCATGTGGTTCCCAAAATGCTCCGGGCAATCAAAGATTACAACATTGTCGACAAAAAACAGACCGCCGAGGGCGCCTGGGAATGCACAATCAAGGCTACACTCTCTCAAAGCACATTGCACGACGATCTGGCGGCTTTTCATATACTACTTGAGAGCATGGAGAAGCCCAAGGTGATGATCATCGTACAAGAGATCAATATCGGCAACGAGGAATCGGTTCATAAGGCGGCGGAAACCGCCATACTAAAACTGTATCGGGATTCCTACGGATTCGAGGTTGTCGATCCGTCTGTGGCCGCCTCGATTCGCAGTTCCGAGGCAAAGATGGCGAAAATGGCCGGCGATGTTGCCGCCGCGTCACGGATTGCCGCGGCCTACGGCGCTCAGATGTTGGTGACCGGCGACGCCGAAAGTCACCTGAACTCCGAATCCTCCAACGATTTGGCCGGAATGAAATCCGTAAAGGCGCGGGTGAAACTTCGCGCAGTTAATTGCGCGGTGGAAACCGTTGTCGATTCGGCAGACATCCTCGCTTCTCATGCTCACATAAGCCCGAACACCGCCGGAACGGAGTCGATCGCCAAAGCCGCGGTTGAAGCTTCACGGAGCTTACTCGATCCGATCATCGAAGATTGGAACACTCTGCTTACTAAAGGGATGCAATTGGGCGTAACCGTTAAGGGTGTATCTACGTTCAGAACCAAAAACGCGGTTTTGAAAACGCTTCGGTCCATTTCGGGAGTATCGGCGGTAAGCGGACACGACTGGAACGAGGATAACGAAACCCTGCGGACCGATATTCGATTCAAAGGCAACGCCAACGGATTCGCGGCGGAGGCGGACGGCTATAAGATGAGTGCGGGCGGGGGCAGTTTGGCGGTAACGGGCCTGGAGGGAAAACGAATAGTTCTTGCCGTGCAGGTTAAGTGACTCCTTCGTTGTCCAAAACCTGAATGCCGTCTATTCGGGGTATTGAACTATCCGTATTTACGGCCAAGGTTATATCCATACGCAATCGTTGTTGCGACCCGAAAATTTCAAAAAGAGGTGTAGCAGATTGTTGTTGCAGCGTTATGAGGGCGGCAATTCATAAGCAATGGGGGCTGAAGACGGCACCTTTCAGCAATTCACATTTCAAGGAGCTTTGATGATTGAGCGCCGGAAGACGCGCCAAGTCAGGGTGCGCGATGTCTTGATAGGTGGTAATGCGCCAGTTTCGGTGCAATCAATGACCAATACGGACACCGAAGATGTCGAAGCGACTCTTGCCCAGGTGGAAGAATTGGCGCGTTTGGGTTGTGCACTGGTTAGAGTAGCCGTTCCCAACGAAAAAGCGGTGCGCGCTTTTGAAGCGCTGCGCCGTGAAACCGATGTGCCGCTTGTAGCCGACATCCATTTCCAACATCGCCTCGCTATCCGCGCCGTCGAATCGGGCGCCGACAAAATTCGAATCAACCCCGGCAACATCGGGGATGAACACAAAGTTAAAGAAGTTGTCGAAGCCGCACGTCACGCCCAAATACCGATACGTGTCGGGGTCAACGCCGGCTCGGTAGAAAAAAATCTACTCGAAAAGCATGGGGGCGCAACGGCCGAAGCACTGCTGGAAAGCGCACTCGGGTATGCGCACATGATGGAGCGATTCAATTTCGGTGACGTCGTTTTCTCGATCAAGGCCAGCGACGTTGTAACGACAATCGAGGCGTGTCGTCTTTTGGCCCGGCACACGGACTATCCTCAACATATAGGCATCACTGAATCCGGAACGCCCCGTACGGGCGCAGTTAGATCAGCGGTGGGAATTGGGACCCTTCTTGCAGAGGGCATAGGTAACACGGTAAGAGTTTCTTTGGCGGGTAATCCAACCGAAGAAGTCCCGGTAGCCCGGGAGATTCTAAAAGCATTGGGGTTGGCGGACGGACCGACGGTGGTGGCGTGTCCTACCTGTGGAAGAACCCGGATTAGTGTTGCGCAGCTTGCCGAAGAGGTCGAAAAAATGGTTGGCGGCATTACCGTCCCGCTGAAAATCGCCGTCATGGGGTGCGTAGTGAACGGGCCCGGTGAAGCTCGTGACGCCGACGTCGGTATAGCGGGCGGACGCGGCGAAGGACGCATATTTGTGAAAGGTGAGCCGGTTGCACGGGTGAATGAATCGGATATGCTCACTGTTCTGTGGGAACATATACGGCGCATTGTCGACGAGCGCAACGGAAGATCGGTTTAGCGGCCCGCGGGACCCCACCGGTTCAGCGGTCCTCTTCCGAAGAATCGCTTTTGAACAAGTCGAGGAATCGATGCTCGTATAATTCATACAAATTCCAACGGCTCAGCTCATCTTTGAGTTCTTTGGCTCGCGACTTGTCTTCCTTTACCGCTTCGAACAGCCTCTCAATTCGATCCATGATATAGCCCGGGACTTCATGTTCCTCAAGTTCCGGCGTGTCCTCTTCCTGCTCACTGAGTGCCGGGAAATAGCGACGAATACGCTCTTCTATCTCGGCCAGCTTCATATCGGCCTCGAGGACACTTTCTTCAAGCAAGGCGAGTTCGAGGTCTAGCTCAAGGGCGCGGCCAACCGTTTGTAGAATGGAAAGGGAAGCTTTCGGGTACGAAAGGTTTGTTGCGTATGAGGGAATCGTCCCCAAAAAACAGGCGGCGTCAAGCCCCCGTGTGGCGGCGACCCCCAGAAGAAGACCGTTGAGTCCGGCAATATATCCGTCGGGCATCGCAACGACATCATGAGCGACCAAATCGGCCAGTACCGTTTTGGTGTTACTCGCACACAGCACTTGGGACTCCGAGGAGTGGCTCATCGGTTGAGCAAAACCGGCCGCGGTATAGACGCGCGTAACTTGGTACTGAGCAGCCATATCGAGGATCGCTCCTATGATTGCGAGTCCATCTCGACCGCCAACCTGCGCATTGCTCTCGAATACGATAAGCCCCGCGGTTTCGTGATAGTGAAATATGCCCATAGGCATATCGGGAAGTTGGGCGATACCGTCTTTGACAACAATCGATTCGGGAATAAAATATGGACTCATGTCCATCTGAGCGAACAATTGGGCGCCGAGACTCTTACGCAGGTAGTCTACGGCGATAAGCCCAACATTGCCCATGCCGGGCCACGCCGCAATCAATGTCGGCGGTGTCCTGAATTTGATTTCTTTAAACGCTTTCATCACAATTCACCTCGCCCGAACCATGTCCGCGTAAAGCCGTTCAGAATGCGACAAATCACATATAGGGACGCATTGCGACCACGCCGCTCGTCCCGGTTAGCAAGGCCCTCGAAATGACCGGGCGAGCGGCGTAGTCGGATACCGCAAAACGGCTCAATTCCGAACGAAAACCATATTACCGATCGTTTCCACCCCGGCAGGAGCTAACGGTCGAATAAACCCTTTTCGTCAATGGCGGTCAGCGTTTTCTAAACCATTTCACTGAAGTATAATTAACTATTTTATATTGATGGATTTTCATAATAACAAACTAATTCTTGCCCCATTGGCGGGCATAACGGAACGAGTATTTCGTCGTTTGTGCCGGGAACGTGGCGCGGACATCGTGGTTTCCGAGATGGTCAGTGCTGAAGGAATTTGCCGAAACCCGGCACGAAACCGCCATTATATCGAGTTCTCCACTACAGAACGACCGATTGGCATACAGCTATTTGGGGCGAATCCCCGCAGCCTGGCCGATGCGGTTCGTTACGTGGAGGACGAGGCACATCCTGATTTTATCGATCTCAACAGCGGTTGTCCGGTACCGAAAGTGGTGCGCAAAAACGGCGGATCCGCCCTTCTGAGGGATGCACGGCTGTTTGAGCGGATTGTATCGGCAATGACCCGTGCCGCCACCGTACCGATAACTGTGAAGTTACGTAGTGCATGGAGCGGAACCGATTGGGTCGACACAACCTTTGCTCGGATTGCTCAGGAATGCGGGGCCGCCGCGGTGGCGCTGCACCCTCGAACCCGCGCGATGGGTTTTTCGGGGCACTCTTTTTGGGGCAGAATAGCCGAAGTGAAAGCGGCCGTTTCGGTGCCGGTGATTGGGAACGGAGACATTATTCACCCGAACGATGCTCTGGAAATGCTCGAGGTGACCGGCTGTGATTCCCTTATGATTGGTAGGGCGGCCCGCGGGAACCCCTGGCTTTTCGGGCAAATTCGGCGGCGACTCAAGGGCGAGCCGATACAAACAGTAACCGCGCAAATGCGATACGAGACGATGCTGGAGCATATAACAAGCTACCGTCGGGAGCACGGCGAAGCGAGGGCCGTACGGGAACTAAGGAGCCAAATCGGTTGGTATCTCAAAGGAACGCCGCATGCCGCGGTGGCCCGTGAGCGTCTTTTCTCGGCGGCCGACACCGCGCAAATCGAGGATGCCGTAGAAGAGCACTTCCGTTCCGCCCCAAATTTAACGAAAAAGCCTCAGCGCCAAAACACGTCAAGCTTCAGCCAAGAACACTAATTCGAACACGGCCTACTTGAATGCAAAGGAATGAGCAAAAATGGAACGAGGAACATTAGTCAAGCTTTTAGAGGCATTGAGTCGGCAAGAGATATCGGTTGAAGAAGCAACTGACCGTCTCCGCCACTTCCCATCCGCCGAGATGCCTTTTGCGACGGTAGATCACCATCGCTCCCTCCGTACCGGATTCCCCGAAGTGATATTCTGTCAAGGCAAAACTCCCGAGCATGTCGTATCGATAGCCAAAAAGCAGATTGAACACGACGAAACGGTTTTCGGAACCCGGGCATCCGGCGACATTCTCGATGCGATACGACACGAGATTCCCGATATCGAGACAAACGAGATTGCCCGCTGCTTTTGGCGCAAATCGTCAAGTTGGGTCGAGAAAACCGCTATCCAGGGAGACATAGTCGTCGTTTCCGCGGGCACCGCCGACATGCCCGTCGCCGAGGAAGCACGGTGTACCATCGAGATTTTAGGTCATCCATGCACAGCGGTGTACGATGTTGGTGTTGCCGGGATTCATCGTTTATTCGCCCATCACGAGTTATTGGGGAGGGCGGCGGTATTGATTGTGGTTGCAGGTATGGAAGGCGCGTTGCCGTCGGTGGTAACCGGTCTTGTATCGGCGCCGGTAATAGGCGTACCCACCAGTGTCGGTTACGGATCCAATCTCGGCGGCCTCGTCGCGCTCCTGGCAATGCTTAACTCATGCGCATCCGGTCTCAGCGTAGTGAACATAGACAACGGCTTCGGCGCCGGATTTTCCGCTGTCAGAATAAATAGCCTTCATACACAACGCTGATCGTCGTCGTTTTCGTGCCGGCCGTCAGAAGCCTCAAGACGGCTACGGATTTTATCGATCGGCCCGACAAGGAATTCATCACTGCCGGAAACGACTTGCCGCACATCGGGATTGTGCACCTCCCAGGCTCCACGAAGAATTTCGGTTTCGAGTTGCCCCGAGCCCCAGCCTGAATATCCCAGAAAGAGGCGAAGATCTTCTTCGGGAGCCGCCAGGACTTCTTCGAGAGACTCCCACTCCCCTCCAAGGTAGACCCCCTCGGCGATCGGCACGGCATGCTCGGATGCATCGTCGGAGAGCTGCAGCACATGCAACGTGTTCTGCTGCACCGGCCCTCCAATGTAGATTTTGCGCCGGGTGTGTTTTTTGGGGCCCTCGACATCAAAAACCTCGGAAAGCGGCATGTGGGAGGGGCGATTAAGCACAAGACCGAATGCCCCCTCATTATTATGAACACATATTAGCACCACGGTCGACTTGAAATTCGGATCTTCGAGTTCCTGTTTCGATAGAAGGACACATCCATTCTTGAGCTTTGCAAGCTCCTTCCGGGCGGCCTCATCGAATTGCTCCAAAGGAAAAGGTAATTCCATAGCTGATCCCTGCATTAGTTACCATGAACGTCGAAATATATGTGATTAGTAGGCCTCGGTGTGACTCTTCACTACTATAGGATGATATCTTCACTTCTATAGGATGATAATTGAATGTGAATTCTTCACCCGAATGACGGCAAACGCCCCCAAACCGGCATAGCGACAACGCGAGAGCCGAGCACGCCAAAACAAAGAAGTTGATATCGGCGTTGCCGGATTGTATTTTATACCAATTTCGTCGTTGTTAAGAACGGGGCGTCCGGCCCTATAGATGTTCGTAGGTTTCATGATAGAGTTTAGCGCATTTGTATCGGAAAGGTGGAATGTACCTGAGAGCTTGGCACGGGAGCTATGTGACTATTTTGAGAAAGGCTATGCTTCCTATTATCTTGTCGATTACGTTCCCACCGTCTCGGCACAAATAGACGCCGACCAAATCGCCCAAGTATTCGAATTCCTCCAAGCGACGGCCGATCTTGCACCCAAAAAAAAGCGAGCCGTCAACGCCCTCAACAAAGCCGACGCTTTAACCGAAGAGTTGGAAGGGCGTATTCGACTTAGTAC
>WJJU01000124.1 GCA_014729595.1 Chitinivibrionales bacterium | reverse complement strand
CTTGACCACATACTCGATTACCTCGTCGCGCTCATCCAAGGCAAAAACGATGTCCAGGACGGGGGGGTCGATTCTCCCCGGATTAATGAATCGCTCAAACATCAGATTGTAACGCAGCGGTTCGACGTTGGTTATTCCTAGTGAATAGGCGACAATACTGGCGGCCCCCGATCCACGGCCACATGTACGCGGCGACCGGCCGACAATATCGTCAACCACCAGAAAGTAAGGTGCGAATCCTTTTCGGCCGATGATGTCAAGTTCGTAGTCAAGACGAGCAGCCACCCGCTCGGGGAGACCACCGTAGCGACGACGCGCTCCGACAAAGGCCTTTCGACGCAGACGTTCCAGCGCCGGTTCGTTCGTAGGATAGCGCGGAAGGATAGGGGTGCTGAAATCACTACGTGAATGAATGGACTCGCCCAAGCGTTGCGTTGCTTCTATAGCCCGGTCGAACACCTCAAAGCGCTCTCGGATCTCGGTCCACGAACGAAGTCGAGCGTCGGCGGGAAAGGTTTCCGCCGGTTCAAGACGCGACGGGGTTGTGCCGCGGTCTATCGCCCGAAGCAAACAATGCGTATCGTAATCGTAGGGGGAGATAAATACCGCCACCGGTACCACCAAACACGGAATAGCGCGCTCGCGAACCCATGCCGGCGGACGACGGGGACGGATCATACGGTACCATATTTCCCCGTATTCATTAAATTCTTCCAGCAACGACCGTTCCGCGGTAACAGCGACGAGTCCCGCCGCGTGCTCGCGAAGAACATGGACAAGCGAAAATCGTTCATCACAATGACGTTTGGTAAGTACGCGGCATAGGTTGGCATATCCCTTATCGCCACGAGCATAAAGCAGCACCGAAACGTTACCCTGCGTTACCTCGGCCCCGATGATGGGTCGCAAATCATTATCCCGGCACGCGTCGAGGAAGCACGGCAACCCGTACAGATTGTCGCGGTCGGTGAGCGCCACCGCCGTATACCCTAGGTTCTTTGCAACACGGCACAACACCGCCGGCGAATGGATACCCCGCCGAAGCGAAAACCACGAAACGGTCGATAAAAGAGCCGACATACGTACCAACCACGATAAATGAGCGGAAAGCCACTCTCACCAAGGAACTTTTCGAATTCGGCGGCCACAACCTTGGCTCAAGACCGATACGCACTAGTATACTGTACATTTGTGCGGTATGCACGAAAAAAAAAGTGCCCACGCCCACCTTCATCCGACTTCTTTCATTCCCAAAGCCTTCAGAAGCTTTTGGTTGTGCGCGAAAAGCGACGGCATGATGCGTATGGTGTTGTTCATACCGAAGGAGGTGCAATCCCTAATCACGATAGGGTGCAGTTGCAGCATCTGCTCCGCAAAGCTTGTCGCATCTTCTACGTGCGCCAAAAAGAACGGGCAACACGCGGCCGACGTGTCGATACCGACACGTTCCATTTCGCCGAGCATTCGTCGCTTTTCATCGTGAAACCTCGCCCACCGCCCGGCGAAATACTGCCTGCACGCCATCAATTCGGGAATCGCTCTGCTCCGAATGGGAACCTTTTTTCCGGCGATAATGGGAAATTATTTTCCGGTGCCAACAGTCACTCTGCGGAAACGGAACGGGTTTTATACTTTTCCCTCGCCGTTGGTATGCCGTGCCATAGTCACCGTATGTCGGCGACAAGCAAACGGCCGTTCAAAAAAGATCGGAAAAAGAAATATGGTATCAGTCATCCCGGCGGTCACGGCAAACCATTTTAGAGGGATATCGTGCGCCAATGCAAGCGCCTCCGTCGCCTCACGGCACTTCGGGTCAGGGTACGCGGCTAAGTTTTTTGCCGAGAATGCCGCGCGCCCCTTTTCGGCAAGTGGTAGGGATTAACCGTTGCCTAAAATCGATGATTTCGGAGGGGGGTATGCCCAATTTCCTGAGCTTACGGTATGGTATGCTTCCGGGAGTCTGAATATTTTCGTTCACCGCTCGATTCCATCGCGTGCGGCCACGCCATTGGTGTAGTAATGCTTTATTTCCTTCATCTCGGTCACCAAATCGGCGGCCTCGACAAGCTCCGGCGGGGCATTGCGGCCGGTAACGACTACCTCACAGTCCTCACATCGCTCCCTAATGACCGTAAGCAGTTCATTCACCGTAAACAAACCGAAATGCATAGCAATGTTTGCCTCATCCAGGATTACCACCTGATACGCGCCACTCCGTAGTTTGTCCCGTAAGTCGACCAGTCCTTTTTTGGCAACCTCGACATCCTCCGGCGTAGGAGTATGTTCGATAAAGCAGCCGCGCCCATATTGGCAAATCGTGATGTGATCGGCGTACCGTGCGAGCGCTTCGATTTCGCTGTAACGGCTACCTTTGACAAATTGCGCAAACAGGACGCGGAGTCCCGCACCGGCCGCCCTCACGGCGAGCCCGATCGCGGCGGTGGTTTTGCCCTTTCCGTCACCGGTATAGACTTGAAGGTATCCTTTCATAATGCAGGCCTTTCCATTTTAATAAAACACAAACTGGTCGTTTCTACATGAGGGACCACGCTGAAAATTGCAACAATATTACCATAACTTGGCACCGAATGCGACGTTAAAACACCTTACATAACTGAACGCCGGTGACAACGCACAAAAAACATACTAGTTTGGCATCGCCGCGGAATTTGTTGATAACGAATCCCTTCACCCGCGCGCGTTCATTGCGGTCAAGAAGCTGCATGGTCCCGACAAGCGATGCGAACACGCCGCCGCGGTCGATATCGCCCACGATGATTACCGGCGCATCGGCCATTGCGGCCATCCCCATGTTGACAATGTCGTTCTTCTTGAGGTTGATTTCGGCCGGACTCCCCGCTCCTTCGATCACGACAATTTCGTAGTCTTCGGCCGGCGAGTTGTAGCATTCCCGAATCGTCTCCCACAGCGTCGCGCGCGGCTCGTGCCATGCCTTGGCTTTCAGGGTAAAAGCCGCTTTTCCCCGAAGTACCGCTTGCGAACCCGTATCCGAGGAGGGCTTGAGCAGTACGGGATTCATGCGAATATCGGGCTCGAGCCCCGCCGCATACGCCTGCACCACTTGCGCCCGTCCCATCTCCAAGCCCTCATGCGTCACAAAGGAGGTATTGGACATGTTCTGCGCCTTGAACGGCGCCACCCGGTGACCATCAAGCAAATAAATACGACACCACGCCGCCGTAAGCAGAGATTTGCCGCTGGAACTGGCGGTTCCTTGGATCATGAGAGGGCGAGCCGACAGGTTTGGCACAGTAACGTCTTTCTATTCCTGAATCGCTAAGACCGCAAGCGCGCTCGGAGGCAAAGATCCCGTGCTTATTGGTCCGGCAACAATTGAATTATCTTCAGGATCGATAACCACTACGCCCGGCGCGGTTGGACTTACGTCTCCCACATAAAGGTAATCCCCATCATACACCAGTCCACCAAAAGCATTCTCAATACCCGAAACAGTTTCCTTATAATCACCTGTAGTAAGATTAAACTCCATGAGGGCGGTTGAAAAATTGAATTCCGCATCATAGATCCCTACACAAACAAATGCCTTAGTCGGTTCAATTATTTCCAGCTTAGAAATATTGCCCCCGAAAGCGGGTTCCGAAATAACAACCCCTTCATTGTGATTCGTGCTCAAGTCGATTCTTTCGACTCCGCCGTCGGTAGCATCACCCCAGGAGCCGGTGCACGAAACATAGAGCTTGCCACCGCAAGTGTCCATTGAGGCCGGGTTCCCCTTATTGAGGGCGATTGACCCAACCACCGCATCGCTTTCAGTCGATACTATTACAATCATACCCATGGAATCAACAACTTCGGGATATGGGCCAAAAGCCCCTTGCACTACTTTAAGACGTTGAAGTGCTATGT
>WJJU01000123.1 GCA_014729595.1 Chitinivibrionales bacterium | reverse complement strand
GACACCTGCATGGTCGATGTGGCTCGTTTTTTCTTGGAATTCGTGCAGGAGGAATCGTGCGGTAAATGCGTTCCGTGCCGGGTGGGAACCAAACGCATGCTCGAAATTCTTGACCGCATCTGCGGCGGTGAGGGTGAATTGGCCGATATCGACCGCCTTGTGGCGCTTGGTAACCAAATCAAGGAAACCTCGCTCTGCGGCCTTGGTCAGACCGCGCCAAACCCGGTTCTGTCAACTATCCGGCATTTCCGTCACGAATATGAAGCACACATTTTGGAAAAACACTGCGAAGCCGGTGTGTGTCCCTCGTTGGTTAGGGCTCCGTGTCAGAGTGCGTGTCCGGCACATGTGGATGTTCCCGGTTTTGTGTCGCTTGTCGGAGAAAAACGCTACGCCGAGGCTCTTAGGCTTCATCGTGAGCGCAATCCTTTCGCCGCGGTGTGTGCGCGAGTGTGTTTCCACACCTGTGAAGACAAATGCCGCCGCACCTCTCTCGACGATTCCGTCGCGGTCCGTAGTGTCAAGCGCCACATGGTCGAACAGGAGATTACGGTTCAGCTCCCCGAAGTACACGAAAATGCGGAAAACGCCAAACGGAAAATCGCGGTAGTCGGCGCCGGTCCCGCGGGATTGTCGTGCGCTTATTTTTTGGCGCGGCTGGGGTACAAGCCTACGGTATTCGAAGCGGAACCGCGTCCGGGCGGCATGTTGGTGCAGACTATTCCCGCATATCGCCTGCCGCGTGAAGAGCTTGCGCGGGAAGTACGCATGATCGAAAATCTGGGTGTTGATATCCAAACGAATAAAAAGCTGGGAACGGATTTCACTCTGGCAAGCTTAAAGGATGACGGGTATGAGGCGGCATTCATCGCCGTGGGATCGCCGCACGGTATCTGCCTGGATATCCCCGGCAAGGATGCGAACAACGTCACCGAAGCAATCAATTTCCTGCGGGAGTATAACCTGCGCGGATCGGCGAAGGTCGGCAAAAAGGTTGTGGTAATCGGCGGGGGTAATGCCGCCATCGACGCCGCCCGTACGGCTCTTCGCTTAGGCGCGGAGGATGTTACGGTCGTGTATCGTCGTACGCGTGGTGAGATGCCCGCGTATGCCGAAGAGATCGAAGAAGCGCAGCATGAAGGGGTTGTCATGAAGACGCTGGTCTCGCCGGTGGAGATTGTCGTTGACAAGGGCACCGCAAAGGGCCTGAAGTGTCGTCCTATGAAGCTGGGCGTGTTCGACAGCAGTGGACGCCGTCGTCCCGAAGATGCGGATCAAGGCGATTTTGTCATGGATGCCGATCAGATTATTATGGCATGCGGTCAGACTCTGAATTGCGGTGAGCTGTGCCGCGACATCGAATTGGCGACGGTCCGAGACAAGCGTCTTAAGGTTGATCCGTTAAGCGGCCAAACCTCGGTTCCCTGGGTATTCGCCGGCGGTGATGCGGCTACCGGCCCGGCCTCGGTAATTGACGCCGTCGCCGGCGGTGAGCGGGCCGCGGTGGGTATCGACGCCTATTTGACCGGTGAGGAGCATGCATTCTGGCGTGAACAACGCCGTGTTGATGTTGACTATGACCCCGATGCCGATCCGGTACCGTATCCACGCGAAAGCCTGAACACGCTCGCGGTCGAGCGTCGACGGAATAACTTCAACGAAGTCGAAATTCCGTGGAATGAGGCGGTTGCGGTTCGTCAGGCAAAGCGATGTCTTCGTTGTGATTACGGAAAGTAGTAATTCAAAAGGAGTGTGAAAACATGCCGAAACTAACGATAAATAATTTCCCGGTGGAAGTACCGGAGGGGTCGACGATCCTGGAGGCCGCCAAGCAGATAGGCATTCGTATTCCCACGTTGTGTAATGTGGAAAACCGTGAGCCGCTCGGCGCCTGCCGGGTTTGCATGGTGGAGGTCGAAGGAGCCAAGAGCCTGGTCGCCTCGTGTGCTACGCCCGCCACCGAAAACATGGTAGTCAAAACCAATACCCGCAAGGTCCGCGAAGCACGGAAAACGGTTGTCGAACTTCTTCTTTCGGAGCACGACGGCAACTGTCAGACCTGCGACCGAAACGGCGATTGCGAACTGCAGACTATAGCGGGAGAAATGGGCGTGGAAGAGATTCGCTACCCCGGCGAAAAGACTCGTGCCCATACCGATGTCAGTACGCCGGCACTCGTACGCGACAACGCAAAGTGTATCAAGTGCCGCCGCTGTGTGTCGGTGTGTAACGAAGTGCAAGGGGTCGGGGCGTTGTTTCCGCAGGGGCGAGGTTTCGATACGGTCATTGGTCCCGCATTCTCCCTTGACCTTGACGGTGTCTCGTGTGTTCAGTGCGGTCAATGCGCCGCCATTTGTCCGGTGGGGGCGATCAGCGAGAAAAATCATGTCGATCTTGTTTGGGATGCTCTTGACGATCCCGGCAAGCACGTGGTCGTACAAACGGCGCCCGCCATTCGTGCCGCGCTCGGTGAGTGCTTCGGCTACGAGCCGGGAACATTAGTCACGGGTAAGATGGTAACCGCGCTGCGGCAATTAGGTTTCGACGGTGTTTTCGATACCAATTTTACCGCCGACCTGACTATTATGGAAGAAGGTACGGAGTTGCTGACCCGGCTAAAGAAAGCACTGGTCGACAAAGAAAAAGTTCCGCTTCCTCTATTCACCAGTTGTTCGCCGGGATGGATCAAGTTTGCCGAGTATTATTATCCCGAGTTCTTGCCTAATCTGTCAACGTGCAAATCGCCGCAGCAGATGTTTGGCGCGGTAGCCAAGACGTACTACGCCCAAAAGATCGGCAAAAGCCCCGAAGATATCGTCGTAGTCTCAGTCATGCCCTGTACCGCCAAGAAATTTGAGGCGCAACGTTCCGAAATGATCGACAGCGGTGTGCAGGATGTCGACTACGTACTCACGACCCGTGAGCTTGGTAGGATGATTCAGCAAGCAGGCATCGATTTCGTCTCGCTGCCCGACGATAAAATGGACTCGCCGTTGGGGCTGTCCTCGGGCGCAGCCGATATTTTCGCCAACACCGGAGGGGTTATGGAAGCCGCGCTTCGTACGGCATACGAG
>WJJU01000122.1 GCA_014729595.1 Chitinivibrionales bacterium | reverse complement strand
GAGCAAGGATCTGGGGCGGACTAAGCGGCAAATACTTGAAGAATTAGCCGATATCGGGGGGGTCTATGTGCCGGAATTCTACACTTCCGAACGGAAGGGGGGTTTTCTGGTGCCTGCTCTTGGTACGCGTCACGTTGTACGCGCCGCGCGGGTGGAAACGCTTGATGATGAGGCGTACCCCGAAAAACCCGTGGCGCCGCTGGGCGACGTCGTTCATCATCGATTGGCCGTCGAGGTGATGCGGGGCTGTACGCGTGGGTGTCGTTTTTGTTCTGCGGGAACATACTACCGTCCTGTCCGTGAGCGTTCCGTCGACTCGATATGTCGGCAGATCGAGCGGAGCACGCAGGCTACCGGCCGGCGAGAGGTCGGCTTGCTCAGTCTGTCCACCGCCGATTATTCGGGCGTCGATCAGCTCTTGTACGTCCTGAAAAATATGCATGGCAAAGAGCGCCTCGGCTTATCGCTTCCGTCGACGCGTATTGACGCCCTCACCGACGAGCAGTTCAAGGCTCTTAACGCCGTTTCGCGGACCTCTTCGTTTACCGTCGCCCCCGAAGCCGGCAGTCGGCGTCTTCGCAACGCCGTGAACAAAGATTTTTCCGACCAAACAATTCGCGACACCGTCTCGACGCTCCTCGATAATAATATCCAGACGATCAAGTTATACTTTATGATAGGGCTTCCGACTGAAACCGATGAAGATATCGAGGCGATGATCAATCTAATCGGCGAACTGGCGGATATGGCTCGTGAACGATCGAAGCGTCGTACGGTGAGTGTTGCCGTTTCTCCTTTTTCTCCCAAGCCGTTCACGCCTTTTCAGTGGGAGCCGATCGAGAGTGTCGATTCACTGCTGACCAAAGCTCAGCGAATCAAGAGTGCCGTGCGGCGCTACCGCAACGTTCGGGTTTCATACCGTGATCCCCACATGTCCCACCTCGAAACCGTCATGGCTCGCGGCGACCGTCGTGTTGCCTCGTTGATATGGCATGCATGGCATATTGGTGCGCGTTTCGACGGTTGGGATGAGCATTTTTCGTGGAAGCGATGGTGTGAGGCCGCTGCCGAAATCGGGGTCGACATGGAAACGTACACGGCGGCGTTGCCTCTCGATCAGCCACTCCCGTGGTCGGCAATAGCTACCGGTGTGAGCGATGCGTTTCTGCGGGCCGAGCGGCTCCGGGCCTATGAAGAGGTTGTTACCGCGGACTGTCGCCGTGGCCCCTGCTCGCAGTGTGGGGCTTGCGTGGATGTGTCTCCTCGTTTTATCAAAGCGGAACGGGTTGGGCTTGAATCGTCCGATTCGCCACAATGGGGGAGAAGGAAATCGTCGAGTGACGAGACGGCCAAGCTCTATTATTATCGTATGGCTTATGCAAAAGGGGAGGATGCCAGATTCCTCTCGCATCGTGACACAATGAATCTCTTTATTCGCGCATTGGTCGCGGCGGGTGTCCCCTTGGCTTATTCTCAAGGCTATCACCCCCATCCCAAGATCGCCTTTGGGCCTCCTCTCGTTACCGGTGTGATGGGGACCTGCGAGCTGTTTAATTTTGCTACGGTTAGGCCGGTCGATATTACGTGTGATATGCCGGCTCCGTGGTTGCCGAAGGGTATCGAGGTGGTTGGTGTAAGGCCACTTCGGGGGAAACCGGCGGCGCTGGAAAGTCGGATGGTCGCCGCACGCTATAGACTGACGATGTGGGGAGCGGTGAATCGAAGTGGAATGGAGCGGGCGGTGGCAACAATGCTGGAGCGTGAATCCGTTGTGGTATCGAGCACCAAAAAAGGGCGACTTGTGGAGAGAGATATTCGTCCGATGGTGTTTGAACTGCGGGTTGTGGACGAGGCGGGCGGGAGTGCGATTGAGGCGGTGCTCGAGGCGAAACCGGGCCGAACATGCCGTCCCGATGATCTTATTCGCGCGTTATTCCCGCAAAGGCATCCGGCGGACTTTAGAATGGTGAGAACCGGTTGTTTGTCGACGACGCACGACGGTGTATTGACGACCTTGCGTTAGTGCTCCGACGAACTTTCGACTCATGCTTTCGTATCGTTGTCGGGGTTGCCGGAATTGCTACTCATCGAAAGTGCAACGCGGGTCAAATTGATCCATACGACGAAATCAAAGTATTTTTCTTTGCCTGGAAAGACCCGGAATGGGGAACACTATGGCTACCAAAATCGTTGCACGCAACAGGAAAGCCTTTCACGATTACGAAATTCTCGAAAAGGTGGTTGCGGGAATTGAGCTGAAGGGTACCGAAGTGAAATCGGTTCGGGCGGGTCGTGTAAACCTGCTCGACAGCTATGCAACCTACGTGGGCGGTGAACTCTACGTACACCACATGCACATCAGTCCATTCGAGCAGGGCAGCATATATAACCACGATCCATACCGCAAGCGTAAGCTTCTCCTTCACCGACGGCAAATTGAGCATCTGGGGGACGAAACGGCGAGAAAGCATTTAACTATCGTGCCGCTCTCCATGTTTTTTGAGCGTCAATGGGTGAAGGTGGAACTGGGGCTATGCCGGGGCCGAAAGAAATATGACAAACGCCAAAAGATCGCCGCAGAGGAAAGTAAAAAACGTCTTGATGCGTTGGTTAAGGGTCAAAGACGCCGGTAGTGTGGCGGCGGTTGGAGTGCTGCTGCATTATTTGGCCGTTGCGGCGTATTGCGGACCCGTGCGGTTCGGCGCCGAGGGCAATCGGTCGATTGGAACGATACCGTCGGTTGAACGAAGCGAAGGTGTATGCCTCTCTCTGCCTCATCTTTGTGAGCTGGTGGGTGGGACGTGGCACTGGGATGTTTTGACGGGCGAGTTGCGTTGCTCGAGGGCCGGAAGAAATCTGTCATTCGTGCAAGATATGCATTTCTACGAGGCCGGAGATTCCATAGTGCAGTTGCATTCCGCACCATTCAGGGGTGGCGGTGATTTGTACCTTGCCGCGGGTGGTGCGGCGGAGGCTTTCTCCTATCTGGCAGCGGCACCTCTGAGGTGGCGGCCCGACGAGTCGGCGATGATTCTTGGTGACATGATCCATAAAGGCGCAACCGCCGGAAGCACCGAGGCCGGAAGTGCGAATAGAGGCGGATCGTCGGTACGGGTGCTTCCCGATCAGCCTCGGGGCGAGGCGATTACCACCATTGTTATAGACGCCGGTCATGGGGGGCGCGATCCGGGAGCCGTAGGGCCGGGTGGGACGAAAGAAAAGGATGTCGTTTTGGGGGTCGCTCTGGCGCTGCAAAGCGAATTACAAAAATGTTCGGACCTAACCGTCTACATGACACGGAGCACCGATGTGTTTGTCGAGCTGCGCGATAGGACCAAATTCGCCAACGACAAAAATGCGGATCTATTTGTCAGTATCCATGCCAACAGTATTGGCGGAAGCCGGAAAAAACGGGAGCAAGTCAAAGGGTACAAAGTTTACTTTCTTTCTCACGCCAAAAGCGAAGATGACCGAAGGGTTGCGATGCTGGAAAACTCCGTGGTCGAGTTCGAGAAGAAAGAGAGCGGCGGCAATTTTCTGCAAAACATACTCATGGATATGGCCGCCAGCGAATACCTGCTCGAGAGCCAGGAAGTGTCGATAATGCTTGCGGAGACCTTTTCTTCCAAGCTCCGGAAAGTGCGTAAGCTTCATACCGGTGTTGGGCAGGGACCATTTTGGGTGCTCTATGGTGCGACAATGCCTTCCGTGCTGGTCGAAACGGGTTTTATTTCGAATCCGCGCGAAGAAAAGATATTGGCCGATCAAGCGTTTCAGAAAGAGCTTGCGTCGGTAATCCGTGAAGCGATCCTTGAGTTTAAAAAGAAATATGAGCGGGGACTATGAGTGACAGCAGACCCATCGGTGTGTTTGATTCGGGCCTTGGCGGCCTGACTGTCGTGCGCGAAATATTTCGGTGCATGCCCGGTGAAAGGGTAATCTATTTCGGAGACACCGCCCGTGTTCCGTATGGGGGGCGATCCGTCTCGGCGATTAAGAGATTCGGGATGCAGGATGCCCGGTTTCTCCTCTCGATGGACATCAAGATGCTGATTGTGGCGTGCAATACGGTCTCATCGGTGGGATTGGCTCACATTCGGGAAGGGGTGACGGAGATACCGGTGATAGGGGTGGTACTTCCCGGCAGTCGGGCCGCGGCATTGCGAACCGCGGAACGCAAAATCGGTGTTATCGGTACGCGTGCCACGGTTGGTTCCGAGGCCTACACCCAAGCTTTGCACAACATCGACAACGGGCTAAGGGTCTACAGCAAGGCGTGTCCGTTGTTTGTCCCTTTGGTTGAGGAGGGGCTGATCGATACCGATTTCACGCGGATGGTCGCACAGCATTATCTTTATGAGCTTGTCGATACCGGTATCGACTGTCTTATCCTCGGCTGCACGCATTACCCTTTGTTAATGGAAACGATTTTAGCGACGGTGGGTACGCGCGTGCAATTGCTTGACAGTGCATTTTGGACGGCCAAAGAAGCCGCGGACATTCTGTCCGCACTTGGCGCTCGACATCCCGAACATGGTTCGGGCTTTGCCGAGAGCCGCTTTTTTGTTTCGGACAAGACGCCGAATTTCGATCAGGTGGCGCGGCGCTTTCTTGGGCAAGAGATTCAAGATATCGAAACAATAGAGCTGGAGGACATCGGGGAGTAGGTGCGGCGTATCGTCGCATGTCAGTATATTACCATGGATTTATAGAGTGAGATGAGGAGGCGTATGTCTGGTCATTCAAAATGGCATTCCATAAAGCATTCAAAAGGTAAGGCCGATGCGGCGCGGGGGAAACTCTTCAACCGGTTGATCCGAGAAATCACGGTTGCCGCGCGGATGGGTGGAGGGGATACCGACGCCAACCCGCGACTTCGTGCCGCCGTGTCAACAGCGCGCGGCAACAACATGCCCAACAAGAATATCGAGAATGCAATCGCTAAGGGAACGGGGCAGTTGGAGGGCGTCAGTTTCGAAGAGATTGTGTTCGAGGCCTATGGCCCGGGGGGTGTTGCGCTTGTTGTCGAGTCAATGACTGACAACAAAAATCGCACGGTGGCGGAGGTGCGCCATATTCTTTCCAAGCACGGCGGCAATATCGGCGCCACCAATTCAGTTATGTGGATGTTCAATCAGCGGGGTTTGATTCGGGTAAGTAAAGAGGCCGTCGAAGAGGAAAGGCTGATGGAGATCGCGCTGGAAGCCGGTGCCGACGATATGGTCGTCGAGGACGGCGTTTACGAGGTATCGACGGCGCCGGAGGTATTCGAGGATGTTCGCGTGGCTCTTGAGAAGGTGGGTATTCCGCTGGAGAGCGCCGAGCTTGCCAAAGTACCGGAGAACACGGTCGAGGTGAAAGGCGATGATGCGGCGAAGGTCCTCAAGTTGGTCGATGCGCTGGATGAG
Organism: Chitinivibrionales bacterium; assembly: GCA_014729595.1. GTDB lineage: Bacteria > Fibrobacterota > Chitinivibrionia > Chitinivibrionales > WJMI01 > WJJU01. Next base: position 2,385 of record WJJU01000122.1, on the reverse strand, counting down.
TTGGATGATACTCAGAACGTGTTCGGCAACTTTGATATCGATGATGAAGCGCTCGAAGAGTATCAGAAGGGCAAATAACCGGGCATGTGCACGCTACTGGGCGTAAAGCGAAAGTACACGTAGCATTTTGTGAGTACCATCGATCGAGACAGGATCTTTTTCGGCGTGGACCCGGGAACCAACATCACCGGTTACGGCGTTATACGGGTTTCGGACAACACGGTTCGGTGGGTTGACAGCGGGACGGTGGTTCTCGGCCGTGATGCGCCCTTGTCGGAAAAGCTTGCCGGCATTTTTGAAGAGCTTTCCGAACAAATCGCCCGCCACGGACCGTGTACCGTCTGTGTGGAGGAAGCTTTTTATGCCAAGAACGTCCGCACTACGCTTATACTTGGCCATGCACGCGGCGTGGTGCTTTTGGCTGCTCATAGAGCCGGTGCGGGGGTGATGGAGTTTTCTCCGCGTGAGATCAAGAAAGCGCTTGTCGGAAACGGAAATGCCACCAAAGAGCAGGTATCGTTTATGGTCAAGACACTATTGTCGCCGCCGCGGGCCAAAGCTCAAAGTGATGCGTGCGATGCGCTTGCCGCCGCACTATGCGGTTACTACAATCAAAGGGTGCCGGGCGTCCCGTTGGGGAGACGAGATTCGAAAAAGCGAAAGGCGCGAACGGGAGGACGCGGAAGCCGTGTTTGAGTACGTAAAGGGTATTCTCGCCGATAAAGGACCGGCTTATGCCGTTGTCGATGTGGGAGGGGTGGGGTATCTGATGGATATTCCCGTCTCCACGTTCGATAGGTTGCCCGAAAGCGGCGGCGAAATCAAGCTTTTAGTGCATTACTACGTACGTGAAGACGTGCAGCGCCTATATGGTTTTTCCTCGAAAGCGGAACGTCAAGCATTTCGGCTTCTTCTGGGTATAAATCAGATCGGCCCGAAGGTTGCCTTGGCCGTATTGTCGAGCATATCGGTGGACGACCTCGCTCAAGCCGTTGAGGCACAGGATGCCTCTCGGTTCAAGTCGGTCTCGGGTATTGGGCCCAAAACGGCGCAGCGGGTGGTTATAGAGCTAAAAGGTAAACTATCCGCGGAGCGGGGTGCGGCCGGGATGCAAAGCGGGACCGTCGGTGGTAGTGATCGCGGAAACAGGAGTGCCGTAGAAAAAGACGCGCACGAGGCCATGGTATCGTTGGGTTACTCGGAAAGCCAGGTGGCCCGGGCGATAGGACGAGTGCGTGAGGTTTTAGAACCGGGAGCCCCGGTGGAAGAATGGATTCGCAAAGCGCTTCAGGTGATATAGGTTTGACGGAAACCGCTTTAGCGGCGCATTGTCACACCACAAGGTCAAATCCACAAGGTTATAGAGGTTGCATTCGTCCCGGTAAAGTCCCCGATCGGCTCGACTTTGCGTCGTTGTTACGATGAGGTGGGGGATGGTAGTGGCGTCGTTCGTCCCGCCGTCTTTACCGGGGTAGCCGATAAGCGCTTGTGGATTCCTCCCGACAGAGGTCATTTTTTCGTAAGATGTATATTGTTTTGATTACGGCGCCGCGGATGAATGCGCGGACTTTATGTGTGGTTGGCGCATCGAGTCGGTTATTACGACGATGGGTTTCTAACGTATTGAGGGGGCTTTTTGGCTGCCGAGGCGGATGATAGATTTTGGGCCGGAGCGGCTCGTGAAGAGGATCGGGAACTGGATCTATCCCTGAGGCCTCAGCGTTTCGAGGACTTTATCGGGCAAGAGCAGCTTAAGGATAATCTTCGTGTGTTCCTTGAGGCGGCGAAAAGGCGTGAAGAGGCTTTGGATCACGTATTGCTTTGCGGTCCGCCCGGATTGGGGAAAACCACACTGGCGCGTATCATTGCCAATGAGTTGGATGTCGGCATCCATACGACGTCCGGGCCGGTCATGGAAAAAAAAGGAGACCTTGCGGGAGGGCTCACGAACATTCAAGAACGTGAGATCTTCTTTATCGATGAGATTCATCGGCTCAATCGGGTGGTGGAAGAGTGTCTTTATCCGGCGATCGAGGATTTTGTTTTTGATATTGTTACCGGCGAGGGGCCGGCGGCGCGATCGATACGCATCCCGTTGAGTCGATTTACGTTGGTAGGTTCGACGACTCGGGCGGGTATGTTGACGGCTCCCATGCGCTCGCGTTTTGGTTACGTCGGCCGAATGAATTATTATAATCCGAATGAGCTGCAGACGATCGCGTTGCGGGCGGCACGGATATTGGGGGTTGAATGCAGCGAGGATGCCGCGTTGGAGCTGGGCAAGCGAGCACGGGGGACACCGCGAATTGTGAACCGTTTGCTTCGTCGGGCTCGAGATGTTGCCGAGGTCAAGGGTGATGGGCGGATTACGATTGTGATGGTACG
>WJJU01000121.1 GCA_014729595.1 Chitinivibrionales bacterium | reverse complement strand
GCGCCTACCGGGAAACGTCGGCTTTCGATTCTTCGGCCGGCTTTTCGGAGGCGGATCGTTTTGCTTCGGTGCGGATAAGCCGCATGAGGTCCGCTTCAATAGGTATAATTCGAATACCGGTAACTCCGTAGCCGTCTGTCTATTACCGCATGGTTGAGTATAAGTCCCATGATTCGATCACTGAGACCCGGAAACTCGGCTATTCTTTTTTGTAAGTCCACTAAGTTGGTTGTTCCCGCTTTGATCACGACAAGATAGTTGTCAAACCAGTTTTTCAGTACCGCGGCATCGGCGGCGACGCCGAGCGGGGGCGTGTCCATAATGACAACGTCGAACATTTCGAACGCGCGGTCGAGTGCGGTTTGCAAGCGCGGCGATGCAAGAAGTTCCGAAGGGTTGGGGACATTGGGGCCGGAACTCATCAAGTGTAGATTCGGCACATGCGTCTCTTGAATGAAATCGGTCAGGCTTTCGGACGTGATCGGATCTTCCGAGAAAAGTAAGGTTGAGAGGCCGGGCCTTTTTCGTAACACAAAGCTGTTGTGCAACACCCCTCGCCGCAAATCGCCGTCCATAAGAAGCGTCCGCAGTTTCTGTTGCGCGGTCGTAATCGCCACATTGGCGGAAATAAGCGATTTGCCTTCCCCCATGTTAAGACTTGTGACAGCGAGTTTACGCTTGGTGCAGTTGTGCGTTCTCAGCATGATCTTGGCACGAAGCGAACGGAACAACTCATTAACAAAGTTCGGTGCATAATCCGCGGTAATCAATTTTTCGTCGATTTTGCGGCGCCGTCTTCCGCCCTTGATTCCGTCTTTGGCGTTGCGATCCTTCCTTTTGCGCTTCTTTTTCCCGTCGGCGCTTTCGATTGATGGAATGCATTCGATTACGGTATAATCAAGCATGCGCTTAACCTCGGTTTCGGTGCGTGCCGTTTTGTCGAATAGGTCGACGGCAAGGGGGGGAGCGAACGCGGCGCCGAAACCCAAGACCATACCGAATGCGATACGCAAAAGCATGCTGATAAAATCCGGCGGCGGATGAGGTGCAACGGCATGGTCCATCACAAATACGTCGGCGACTTCAACGGCGTTGGCGATTTTTGCTTGATTATAACGGCTTAGGACGGTTGTGTGAATTTGTGAATTAATTTGGCGCTGACGCTCCAACTCGGCGAGTCGCATCTCCTTGGCCGGAAGGCTCTGCAATCGATGGGATAGCCGGCCCAGACCTTTGTCGCTCTTTTCTATGCGTGTAGCGATGTCCTTAATGAACGCATTGAGCTTATCGAGAATCTTGGCGTTCGTCCGATCAATTTTTCGCTCGGCTTCGGCAACCATCGGGTGATTTTTCGAATAGCCGGAACGTAAGGCGTTGATCTCACTCTTTTGTTCCCTCAATTCATTGTTCAGCACCATCGCACCCGGAACGGTACGCGATTGAAGAAACGCAACTATCTCGTCAATTATAATGCCCCGCTCGTTTTCCGACATCTTTCGGTACCGGTCGGCTAATTCCTGAGCCTGTTCCTTAGCTTCGGTCGCCTTTAACTTCGTCGACTCGAGATCCGTCATTTCGTTCAAAGATGACAGAGCATCGTTTCCAAGACCGATAGTAGGGTTCGCTTCCCTATACCTCTTTAGCGACAGCTCCGCGGCATTGAGCTGTTCCGAAGCGCGCTCAAGCTGTTTCTGCAGTACGGATAGAACCTCGGCGGTTTTTCGTTTGCGGAAGTGAAGGTTTCGGGCAACGAAATGATCAACGATGGTATTAATGGTTTTGGTGATCAAATGGTAGTCACGGCCTTTTAGGGAGACGGGAACATACTGCTTATTGCCGCGCTCAATCTTCATGTTCTTGCGAAGTAAATCGACGGCGTCGCGATCTCTGACTACGAAAAAGACCACCCGTCGAGGCTGCTTAAGAAATTCATCTCCGAAATCCAACAGCATGCCTGGTGGTTGAATGGTGTCCAAGGTTACCAAACGACCGGTCTTAAGCAGTTTGTCTTCATAGCCGAACTGTTGATTCCAGTATGAGAGCTTATATGCCGTTTTGTCCCGCTTGTCTATGTCAAAAACATAGCGACCCATCGCCGCGGTTGAATCGACCCATATAGAATCGAATATTTCGTGACGCGCATCCTGCTTCATAATCAATCGTAACGAGAGCGTATCCACGATTTCGGCGAGGAAATTGCGGCTTCGAATGAGTTCGACCCGGCCATGCCCCGTCTCTCCTACGTCTCTGACGGCGCTGATATTCCCGGCGTCTTCAAGTCCGATAAGAGCCGTCGCCGTCAGCTCCGGACGAATCGCGCCGGCTTTGAGGACATAGGTGATCCATCCTCCGGCCACTAAGGGGCCGACGATAAAGATGTACCATTTCCAGCGCCAAAATAGCGTAAGATAATGGCGAATGTAGTAGCCGATATCGATATCGCGAAGAGAGACGGGCTTGGGTTGTTGATTTGTCATGGGAAATGCGGCTGAAGTTGCTGATTTGTGTTTCGTTGATCCCTTGCCCTCGTTGGAGCGCTATTATCGATCTTGATATATCTGATAAAGTGCGTAACCCGCCATAGTGGTGGAGATACTGACCGAAAGGACCGGAAGGATATCCGATTTGATGATCTCCCACGTATTTTTGGCGGGTCTCTTTGATACCCGTAGCTGATCTCCCGATTTAAAACCAAGTGCATACAACGAGCGTCCCGATTCGAAAAGTGGAGCTACATTGCTTTTAACTATCCTCCCGCTCCGTTGCCATCGCATTTTTACAATACCGTCCTCACGCATGGGGCCTCCCGCCAAAGCAACGGCGTCCCACATGGACTTATGAGGATCTATATAATGGAGGCCGGGTTCGCGCCAGCCGCCGACCAATGCGATTCGAATGAGAGGGACTACCTGTGTGTGCGGGTAGGGAAGGTGGTCGATAAAAGTGCTGTCAAGAAACCGGCAGAGTTCCTCATTAGCCATGTCCGTGATTTTTACTCGACCGACGAAAGGCAGCAATATGCTGCCGTCGGTAGAAATGTGATATACACCGTTAAGAAATGAGGTGGTATCCGGAAATGCAAGGATCCTTACCGCCTCGCCGGCTTTGAACGGATGATCGTACGGCCGGGCGTCTTGTGTAGTTTCTATATCCGAGGACTTATCGGCGCCGCGCTGAGCCGGTATCGCGGTGACCATAAGCAGCAACAACAAGCCAACCAACCACATGGTGGAATCGGCGGAAACGGCGCCCTCACCGGTACGATTCGCGGCTCGAACGCCTTGGCTTGTTACCGTACGATTACCGTGCGCCTTGCTTTCATTCAATACGATGATTCGTTTCTTAAACACCAAAATACCCTCGGCTTAACATGAGCGATAAAATCGTAAGCGCTTGGCTTGGCTGTCAAGATCCATTGTTTTTAGAGTACGGTATAAATGAAGATAGCCGACTTTTTTATAGCCTTTCTCGTTCAGAAGGCGCTTAAGGGTTGGAATCGAAACGGGACCATAATCCGCTATCGCTCCGGCAATCGCTTCCTCCAGCGGTACCGCCACCTTTCCCGCGACGCTTTCGCCCCCGGCGGAGGCGGGTCCTGTTTTGGCGGATTCGTGAGTTTGTTGCGTGAGCCTTCCCTTATCAAGCTTTTTGGCGTGAGCACGCAGTGCCTTTTCGGAGGACACCATTTGAAATACCTTGTGGAACTGCAGAAGCCTAAATGTCTTCTCAAGCTCGTTGTTCATCGAAAGCAATACCAAATCACCACCCTCTCTGCGTAACTCTTTAAGGGTGGCCGCAAGTAACCCCCAACCGGCACTGCTCATGTAATTGACCTTTTGAAGTCCGAGTCCGACCAATTGAGCACCTTGCACGCGAAGCCTGTCGAGGGCGTCGGAAAGGTGGGTCTGAGTGCTCAGATCGACCGGCCCTTCAACAACAACCACATAGGTGCGCGG